>CAYOTG010000009.1:0-7897 GCA_964406825.1 uncultured bacterium | reverse complement strand
AATATTGATAATGCAAGTTTTGATGAGGATACAAGTTTAACAATAACTGTTAGTGCTACGGATGTTGAAGATGATGCAGCAGTCCTTACTTATACATGTATTCCTATTGATGATAATTTAGAGTGTAATGTTGATGGTTCTGATATTACATTTACAGCACCTGAAAATTATAATGGTACTGAATCAGTTCAAATTGAGGTAGAAGATAGTTTTGGAAATACAGATTCTCAAGTTATACAAATTATAGTTACTCCCATTAATGATCCCCCTGAAATATTACAAGATATCGAAGTTCAAACATATGAAGAAGTAGAACTTGCTATTACACTTGATGGTTTTGATATAGATGGAGATACTCCTCTTTATTATCAAATTTTAAGTAATGTTACCAATGGATTACTTTTAGATGGTAGCGAAGCTTTGGATAATTCAGAGAGTTTTCCTATTGACTTAGAAGGAACTTCCATTAATTATAGACCTAATGATAATTTTATTGGTGTTGATTCATTTACATATTTAGTGAATGATGGTTTGCTTGATTCTGAATCAAGTGCTACTGTAACCATCACGGTAGTTCAAACAAATGATCCTCCTGTATCTAATCCTGTTTCTGTTACAGTTCTAGAGGGACAAAGTGTAACGGCTAATTTTGATGTTTTTGATTCTGAAGGAGATCAATTATCTATCTCTATTGTTGATCCATTGATTGTTATGGAAGATGCTTTTGTTGGTAATAATGGAGATGGTACTTTTACTTATGCAGCTCCAGATATTCAAGGCCAAGATTCTTTTGAATATTATTGTACAGATACTTCAGATGCAGTTTCAAATATCGCAACGGTTACCGTAACAATTCTTCCTTCTAATGATGCCCCTGTTCTAGAATTTATACCAAGTGTTTTTATGGATGAGGATACATCTGAAACCATAACAGTTTTTGCCCCAGATGAAGAAGGAGATTTAGTTAATTATCATTGTATTCCAGGAGATAATATTTTATGTACTGACAATGGAGATGAAATTACATTTACGAGTGCAGTAGAACATTGGCATGGCAATGAAACATTAATCATATATGCAACAGATGACAATGGTGCAGGAGGTAGTGGAGTTGATGCCTCTTCTCAAGAAGTTGTTGTTGTGATAAACCCTCAGAATGATACTCTTTCAAGTCTAGATGTAGAAGATAAAACGGATGAGGATACTTCTCTTACAATTAGTTTATTTAATTATATGATTAATGTTGATAATGTTGGTGATTCAACGGAAACTGTAATCTATAATATAGAACAACAAGGCACACATGGTAATTGTATTGTTGATGAGGATGGTCTTATGACTTATACGCCTCATTTAGATTTCCCAAATACAAATGCAAATAGTGATTTAGATACATGCTCTTTTACTATTAGTGAAGCTACTCTTGTAAACATATCTAATGAATCTTTAATTAGTATTGAAGTGTTACCTATTAATGACAATCCTGTATTAGATTTCATTCCAGATACCAGTTTTATAGAGGATACAAGTTATTTAATTGAATTATCAGCATCAGATGTGGATGATGGTGATAAATTAAGTTTTAGTTGTGCTCCTAGTGATAGTATAGATTGTAAAGTAAAAGGAAATATTCTAACAGGAAGCAGTCCTTTTGTCAATTATTATGGTACAGAAACTATTACTGTGTATGTAGAGGATGACCATGGTGGCATGGATTTACAAAAAGTTAATATACAAGTGACTTTTGAAAATGATCCTCCAGAATTAATTGATATTCCTGATATTATCTTTGATGAAGATGACTCTATCAAGGTGGAAATTCAAGCGTTTGATCCAGATCCAGAAAAACTAACATCATTGCAATTCTATTGTGAAGAAAATGATGATATTTTCTGTGAGATAATTGGAGGAGATGGGCCAGATGAAACAGATACATATTTTTCATACTTTCAGTTCTCTTCAACTCAAGATTTTAATGGTAGTCATACTTTGACAATTACTGTTGATGATCAATATGGTAGAGCAGAAGATTCGCAAGAGGTTGCTATTATTATTAATCCTGTTAATGATGCTCCCATTACATCAAATGTAGATAAATTTGTAACTGAAGATCATTCTGTAGTAATTGATTTATTAAAATCTTCTACAGATGTTGATAATGATCCTTTAAAATATTCTATAGTTAAAAAAGCAATGAATGGAGTTTGTAGTATCGATGGTGAATTACTTTTATATACTCCAAATAAAGACTATCCTTTTACTAATGATAAGAATGGTTTTGATAATTGTACATATCAGGCATCAGATGGTGAATTATTATCTAATATATCTAACATTGATATAGAGATTGGGCTTGTAAATGATGTTCCTGTAGCAGATGATATAGAGGAATCTACTCCAGAGGATACACCTCTATTAATTGATTTATCTAAGTATGTCTATGATATTGAAGATGACTTTTTGGAATATGAAATAGTAATACCAGAAGCAACTAATGGTAATTGTACTGTTGATGATGGTATTATGACTTATACGCCTAATCCTGGCTATCCAAAAGGACATGAGGATGGTAATGATGAGTGTACTTATAGAGCGAATGATGGATTAGGTAATTCCAATGATGCTACTATTAGTATAATTGTTTTAGCAGAAAATGATTTTCCTGTTTTTGATACGATGACAACATGTGCTGATGGAGAAACACTTTGTATTCCAGGGGATGGTATCTGTGATGAGGAATGTGAAAATGATTCTAATGTGAATGTGACATCTATTGAGTTTGATGAGGATGTAGAAGATATTGAGCCTAGAACTCTTACTATGAGTGCTACGGATGAAGATGGTGATGAATTAACCTATTCATGTTATCAAGTAGATGAAGCAGGTGAAACAATGAGTACTGAAGATAGTGATATTTCTTGTGTTGATAATGGTGATGATACTATTATACTTTCAGCTACGGAACATTTTAATAGTACAATAAATAGTGTAATAACTCTTATCATTACTGTAGATGATGGCTATGAAGGCACAGATGAGCACTCTGTAGAGGTTACGGTTAATCCTACTCCTGATAATCCATTTTTTGTTGGTTTAGAGAATTTGAAATTAAGTGAAGATACTAAAGCCAAATTTACTATTACAGCAGATGATTATGATGAAGAGTCTTCTCTAACATTCTCTTGCGAGGACTTATCAGAAGAAGAAAAAAATATTGAATGTCAAATAGACTTAGATGGTGAATTACAGGAAAACGGAGAGTTTAATACTATTATGACGCTGACACCAAAATCGCATTTTTATGGTTCTTCAAGTATTGAAATCACAGTTATTGACCCAAAGTCTAAACGTAAGGCAGTTACAGATACAATCACTGTTGAAGTATCAAATATCAATGACCCACCTTTTATTGGATCCTCAACATTGATTATATATGATAAGAATGATTCAGTCATTGAGACTTTGGATATAAATGATAATTTTATATCATTTGATGAGGTGAATGCTATTGATGATGTAAAATTTATTTTTAATCTAAGTAATTTAGATTCATTGGCCAATCCAGATATACTTACAGTGACAACTCTTGATATAGGATTTTATTCTGATGAATTAGGAGGTGTAGATGATAATTTTAATGCTATAGATTTGTCGTCCACTTGCTTTTTTGATTTTTGTGAAGTTGCTCCCATAGAGGAAACAGATGCTGTACAGGCTATTTGTAATCTGGATTGTGATGAGAATTTCAGTGGACAGTTTGTACAAAAATTCATAGTTACTGATGATAGTAAAGATGATGGTAGTGAGGATTATGCTAATACATCAGAGATTGAAGTTCACTTAGATGTTAGACAAGTCAATGATTCTCCAGGTATTATAACTTTGGAAAATGATTTGCCTAATTATTATATTGATTTTAATGCTTTAGGAGAAGAAGATGATATTAACCTTGATATATATTCAGATATAACCAAATTTTTTGTAATAGACAATGAGGAACCTCTACTTGATAGCCTTGTATTGAAACATACGAATCCTCCAATTCTTGATCAGAATTCAATGATTGGTGAAAATTTATATACTTATTTCGATGCAATTAATACATCCACCCCACCATCCTACTATTTTATTTGGAATAGAAATTTAAATCCCTATGAGCTTGACCCTGATACAGACCCTTCATTAAATCAATTCCCTTATAATTTATATTATCGTTTAGAATTAATTAATGATGGTATAGCTTATGTTATTGTAGAAACCATAGCTGATAATGCTTTTACCGGTGAATATGCTTATACTCTAGCTACAATTGATCCAAATGCTTTATATCCTGCATATAATAAAAATGATTTATATATTCCAGAGTTATCAACAAATCCGACCTCATCCACTTTAGCAAATATTAATGGTGGATCTTATAAGTGGAGAATTGTGGCCCAAAATTATAATTCTTTCATTAATGGAAAGAATGAAATTGATTGTACAGCTGAGTATGAAGATTGGAATAAATCATCTCAATCTTGTCATGAATGGGAAAATTCTGATGTAATCTCATATAATCTTTCTGATGAATTCTTTTTAGATATTAAATATACCAAAGGAGAATATAAATTTATTCTAAATCCTCTAGATATCTATGTTGATCATTATGATATGTATTTTATTCCAGATGATCAAATTTCTAAATTTAATTATTTAGATTATCATAATTATTCTTATTTAAACTATTATATTCCTAACCAAGTATTTGTAGATGAATCAGAAGAATTGAATTATTTTAATGAAAACAATATTTTGCAATCAATTGGTAGTTTTTCTGAATATAATAATGATATTCGTATATTTGTTTTTACTGTTGATAAACATAATAATATTTACCTTAATCTTAGTTCTTTGAGTTATTCATCTGTTTTAGCGGATCAGTTTACCTCTGTTAATTCTCCATCTGGGGATATGCATATCGAGTTTAATCCAAATTCTTTTTTAGATGAGTCTAGAGTACTTATTTATGAAACACCATTTCAAACTTTAGAATCAAGAGATGATATGATATCAAATCTAGTAAATGTTACTACTAATAATCCTATGAATTCATATGCAACAGTACATTTTGATTTTCAATATATTAGTCAAGAATATGATCCGAATCATGTTAGAATTAATCAAATAATTGATGATGATATAATAGAATTATCAACCTATGTTAATGCAAATAGTATTTCAGCAGAGATTGCTGATTTTGGTACTTTTATTTTATCTTATAATGAGGATGATTCAGATAGTGAAAATATGATACCTTATGAGTTTGGGATTACATCATGTTATCCCAATCCTTTTAATCCTACTGTATCCATTGATTATACTATTGATATAGATTCGAATATCAAATTATCTATATATAATATTTTAGGTCAAAAAATAAATGTGATAGATTATGGTTATCAGTTAATAGGAGATTATACGGTGCTTTGGAATGGAACCGATGAATCAGGTAATCTAATGCCTTCGGGTGTTTATTTTTTAGAAATTAGCAATGAGAATTCAAAACATGTCAAACCGGTTACATTATTAAAATGAAGAAAATATTTTACTTATATATTTTAATTTTTCTTTCCTGTGATCCTGGTACGCTTGGTTTAGAGGAAGAAGCTGGAATTTATTCGTATCATGATGGTTTAGCACTCGCATGGGAATCATTTTTTAGTGAAGAAGATACAGATATAGCCATTGCTTATGTAAAGTCAACTATAAGCGAAACAGAAGATGTAGATTATAAAAATTCTGCTTATATTGCTTTAGGATGGTTGTATATGTTTAAATCTAATGCTTTTATAGGTGAATATCCAGATTCTATTACAGCTTATAGAGATAGTGCTTTTACGAGATTCTCATATGATACGGATGAATTATTAGCTATTGATGAATATGAACCAGGATGTTATTATGATTTTTGTTGTTCAGATTGTTTTGTAGCAGATCGTGAGTTAGGTTTATTATATAATCAAATCGAAGCATTTTTTATACTTTCAGAGGAACAACAAGAGATAATATTGGATCCAAATACTGGTAATTCTACATATCTTCAAGCTTTGATAGATCAATTAGCATCTTTCGTTCAAGATAACTCTGATTATGATTTTATGAATGGAAAGCCTATTGGTAATAATGGAGAAACTATAGATTTTTCTATAGATAACGTAAGGGTTTATTTAGCTCATGTATATTTTAGAATGGGTCAATTTGTAGAAAGTTGTAATGAATTAACTGATTTAAATAATTCTAATTATTGTGATTTGGATTGCAACCCTTCAGGTGGTTGGAATAATACTAATCTCGATGATTTATTAGATTGTCTTAATAGTCAAATATTATTTTAAATTATCATACAATCTGTTACAGAATTTTATCATAAATTCTATATAAAAGAAATTTATATTTATAAACAATAAACTATAGGTGTATTTATGAAGATAATGTTTACTATAATTTTTTCGTCTTTGATTTTATGTAATGACATAGAACTCCCAATTGGATTTACAGATTGGGAATTACAAAATCAGCATTTAATTCCGATGATGTCAAGAGATACAGATCCTCCAGAAGGACCTGTTAGAAATATTTCAGAATTCGAACCTATGTCAGGAGTATTAATCCGTTATCCATTTGGGATATCTACATCTATTATAAGAGAAATGGCAGAGGATGTTATAGTTTATTGTTTGGTCTCAAATAATTCACAGAATTCAGCATACAATTCAATGAATAATGCAGGGGTTGATATGGATAATGTAGAATTTATTTTAGGTTCTACAGATTCTTATTGGACAAGAGATTATGGTCCATGGTGGGTAGTTGATGGTAATCGGGATGTAGGTATTGTTGATTTTACATATAATAGACCTAGGCCCAATGATAATCAGGCTCCTCAAAAAGTTTCTAACCATTTAGATACACCTTATTTTGCAACAGATATTATTACTGCTGGTGGGAATTATATGACAGATGGGCTCGGAATTGGAGCTTCAAGTACTTTGATATATGAAGAGAATTCCATGTCGAATAACCAAATTCATCAGGATATGTTGGATTATTATGGTGTTCATACTTTCCATACAATTGAGGACCCTAATAATACTTATATTGACCATATTGACTGCTGGGGTAAGTTTTTATCACCACAAAAGGTTTTACTTCGAGAAGTCCCATCATCTCATGCTCAATATGATGAAATAGAAGAAGTGGTTGATTATTTTGAAAATATCCCAAATGCTTATGGTGAACCATGGGAAATTTTTAGAGTTTATACACCAAGTAATCAACCATATACAAATTCTTTAATATTAAATAATAAAGTAATCGTTCCTATAATAAACAGCTCTTGGGATGATGATGCACTTACTGCTTATGAAAATGCGATGCCAGGTTATGAGATACTTGGATTTACAGGCAGTTGGGAATCTACTGATGCACTTCACTGTAGAGCAAAGGGTATTCCAGATCTTGGTATGCTTCAAATATTTCATAATTCTATTGATGATCAAACTGATCCTCAGGAATTTTATCATGTCGAAGCAATTATTGATGATTTAAGTGAAGCTGGACTTATTGAAGATGAATTAAAAGTTTTTTGGTGGACAGATGAAATGGATGAAGCAGAAGAATTAGTTATGCAAGTATGTCCAGAAGATATTCCTGATTGTTACAATGCTCAAATTCCATCTCAATTTTCTGATGCTGAGGTTAAATATTATATTCAGGCAATAGACTTAACAGGTCGATTTGAGACTCTACCAATGGCAGGATATTTTTCATTTGATGCTATTGGAGGAACTCCAGTGCAAGATGGTGATGTAAATCTAGATGGATCTATTAATGTCTTGGATATTGTTGTTACTGT
>CAYOTG010000008.1:0-13737 GCA_964406825.1 uncultured bacterium | reverse complement strand
ACCTATACTATTCAAGTTGCTTCTCATAAATCAATTGAAAAAGCTAAAAAAGATATGAATGAACTTATTGAAAAAGGTTTTGATGCTTATATTGAAGATTATTTTGATAATAAAAATAATATCCAAAGGTGGCGAGTTAGAATAGGGAGTTTTAAAAATAAGCAATTAGCAATGGAAGTAAAAAAGAAATTATCAAAATTCAGAGGAGAAGATCCTTGGATAGCTTACATAAAATAAAATAGTTTTTACTTGTTCTATACAAAAATTTCATAATAAATTACCCCCTAATTAATAAAGACTTATAACAAATGGCCGTACCAAGAAAAAAACACTCCAAAGCAAGGAGTAAAAAAAGACGTTCTCAATGGAAATTGAAGGACAATCCCTGCATATCTACATGTTCAGAGACTGGCACCCCACATCTAAGACATAAAGCATATAAGGTTGATGGCGTATTGTATTTCAAGGGAAAAATCCTCGCAAAAAATAGCTAATTAATTCAAATGAAAATCGCTATTGATGTCATGAATGGAGATAAATCTCCTTCGTCAAATATAAACGGTGCTGTAAAATATCTAATTAAAAATCCAAAAGATTATGTTTATCTAGTTGGACAAAAATCCATTTTAGAGAGTTATAAAAAAATCTTCAAATCAAAAAAAATAGATAATTTTAAATTTATTTATGCTGAAGATACTATTTCAAATAAAGATTCTATGACTCGTTTATTTAAAAAGAAACCTGATTGTTCTCTTATTAAGGCTATCCAATTATTAAAAGATAATGAAGTAGAAGCTGTAGTTAGTGCTGGTAATACAGCTGCCCTACTATCTTCTTCATTGATAATGCTTGGAAAAATAGAAAAAATAAAAAGACCTGCATTAGGAGCATTTATACCAACAGAAAAAGGAGGATTTGTTCTCTGTGACGTTGGAGCTAATTCTGATAATAAACCAATACATTTATTGCAATTCTCTCTTATGGCTACTGCATATATCAAATATCTAGAAAATATTAAAATACCTAAAATAGCCTTGTTGAATATTGGAGAAGAAAATAATAAGGGGAATCATCTATCGGTGGATACATATAAATTATTAGATAAATATTGTGAAAATTTCATTGGAAACCTAGAAGCAAGATATCTTTTAGAAAATAAAGCTGACATTGTTATATGTGATGGATTTACTGGGAACATAGTATTAAAATTAATTGAAGGGACTGTTAATAAAATGATACAGTGGACAAAAAAGAGTATCAATGAACATTCTGTTTCAAAATTAGCTCAGCCCTTACTTTATCCTGTTTTCAAAGATATTAAAAAGAATTTTGATTACGAAGAGCATGGAGGTGCTCCGCTATTGGGGGTTAATGGCATTGTTATTAAATGCCATGGATCATCTAATGACAAAGCAATATTCAATGGACTTTTACATGCAAAGAAATGCGTAGAAAATAACTTTATATCTAAAATCAAAGAATCATTAAACAATTTAAATATTGAAGAAGACAGTTAACAATAATCTTAGAACAGCTCTATTTTTATTTCCTGGACAAGGATCTCAATATACTGGCATGGGATTGGAAATACTCGAAAAATTTCCGAAACTAAAAGATTTCTACAATATAGCAAATGATATCTTAGAGTATGATATTTTAGAAATCATTTCTAACCAAAATAATGATAAGCTAAATCAAACCCTTTACACACAACCTGCTATATTTATTGATAGTATTATTAAAGAAACTCTATTATTAGCAAATAATATTTTCCCCCATGCTGTTGCTGGGCATAGCCTAGGAGAATATTCAGCTCTTGTATCAGCTAATGTATTGAATTTTGAAGATGCATTGAAAATTATAAAAGTTAGATCCCATGAAATGCAAAATGCTGGAAATGAAAATCCAGGAAAAATGCTTGCTATTATAGGAGCATCAAAAGAGCAAATTCAAGATATATGTAATCGTGGGGATGTATTAGTAGCCGCTAATTACAATTCTCCAAATCAAATTGTTTTATCAGGTGATAATAAATCAATTGAAAAAGCTATGGATTATTGTAAAGAAATTGGGTTAAGAAAAATAATACCATTAAAAACATCTGGAGCCTTTCATTCTCCATTAATGGAGAGTGCTAGACCTGCTTTAATAAAAGTGATAGATTCAGTAGATTTTCGAAATACTAGAGTGCCTATTTATCAAAATACTAAACCTACTGCTGAGACTAATGGGAAGAAAATAAAAGAGAACTTAATTAAACAACTAGAAAATCCTGTTTATTGGTCTGAAACTATAAATAATATGAATCAAGACAGTAATAAAAATTTCATTGAAGTAGGCCCTGGAAATGTTCTCTATAAATTAAATAATAAAATTTTAAAAAAATCAAATACTTTAACCTTTAATATGGTTAACTTAGGATGATGGATATGTTCCAAAACAGAAAAGCTATTATAACTGGAGCTTCAAGGGGTATAGGTAAAGCCATAGCCTTCAACCTAGCAGAAAATGGATGTGATTTATTTCTTATAAGTCGCACAAAATCAGATTTAAATAAAGTTAAAAATCAAATTCTAAGCAATTACAAGGTGAATGTTTCTTGCCATGAAGTAGATATAACAAATTTTGAATCCGTTAAAAAAAATTTTAAGGAAGTAATTGACAAAGAGAATAAAATTGATATATTAATCAATAATGCAGGAATAACTCAGGATAATATAATGGCAAGAATGGCCATAGATGAATGGAATAATGTGATACAAACTAATCTAACAGGATATTTTAATTGCTGTAAACACATTATACGACATATGATTAAGAATAAATATGGAAGAATAATAAACATATCATCTATTATTGGATTACATGGTAATGCAGGGCAAACAAATTATTCTGCATCAAAAGCAGGCCTTGTAGGATTAACGAAATCTCTATCAAAAGAAGTCGGTTCTCGTAATATTACAGTTAATTCTGTAGCTCCAGGTTTTATTAAAACAGATATGACAGAAAACCTTGATGATTTAAATAAAAATAAATTTTTAGACGATATCTCTTTAAAAAGATTTGGTGAAGCTAAAGATGTTGCATATTTGGTAAACTTTTTAGCATCAGATAAAGCTTCATATATAACTGGACAAACAATTAACATCGATGGTGGTATTTATTAAATTAATTAAAAGTAGGAGAAAATAAAAATGTCTGCTGAAACATTAAACAGAGTGATAGAAATTGTAATTGATAAGTTAGGTGTAGAACAAAGCAAGGTTACTGAAAATGCAAAGTTTATAGATGACCTTGGTGCTGACTCATTGGACACAGTAGAGCTTATTATGGAATTTGAAGATGAATTTAGCATAGAAATTCCTGATGAAGATGCAGAAACAATATTATCAGTAAAAGAAGCTGTTGACTATATAGATAATAATAAATAAAAATTGAAAAATAGAGTTGTAATTACTGGAAGTGGAATAGTTTCTCCTATTGGAAATCAAATAGAAGATTTTTCAGATTCTTTAAAATCTGGAGTAAATGGTGTTAAAAAAATCACACTATTTGATACTACTGATTATAGTGTTCATATCGCTGCTCAATGTTCAATAGATTTAGAACAACATTTTGATAAAAAAGAACTCAATAAGCTAGATAGGTTCTCAGCATTTTCCTTAGTAGCTAGCGAGCAAGCGATTAAACAAGCAAATCTATTAAATTCAAATAACTTAGATAATATTGGTGTAATTGTAGGTTCTGGTATTGGAGGGATTAATACCTTTGAAACACAGCACAAGAGATTGCTCCGGCATCCTAGAAAAGTAAGCCCATATTTCATCCCCTCAATGATATCAGATATAGCAGCTGGACAAATTTCAATCAAATATGGTTTTAAAGGAATAAATTATGGCATTGTTTCTGCATGTGCAACAGGAAGTCATGCGATAGGAGATGCATACAGACAAATTAAATATGGAGATGCAGATGTCATTGTATGCGGTGGATCTGAAGCCCCAATAAGTCCTATGTCTATTGCTGGTTTTTCTAATATGAAAGCCCTAACTAAAAATTCAGATATAGATACTGCATGCAGGCCATTTGATTTAAATAGAGATGGCTTTGTTATGGGTGAAGGTGCTGGTATAGTTGTACTAGAAAGTGAAAAATCTGCATTAGAAAGAAATGCTAATATATTGTGTGAAATTATTGGTTATGGAGCAACAGCTGATGCATTTCATATAACAAGCCCTGTTCCAGATGGTATAGGAGCATCCAGAGCTATGCAGATAGCATTAGATGAAAATCAAACTAATCGTAATGATATAGATTATATTAATGCACATGGAACATCAACCCCATTTAATGATAAAAATGAAACAGAAGCGATTAAAAAAACATTTGGAAAGCATGCTTATAATCTAAATGTAAGTTCAACAAAATCTTTAACTGGACATTTACTAGGAGCAGCTGGTGCTGTAGAAGCAATAGCATGTGTATTAGCAATAAATAATTCTTTCATACCTCCTACAATTAATTATCATAATCCAGATGAAGATTGCGATTTAAACTACACTCCGAATAAATCATCAAATAAAACGATAAACTATGCTATGTCTAATACTTTTGGATTTGGAGGACATAATGCATCATTGATTTTTAAAAAATATTTATGATTTGATTTTTTTAATTAAATCTCGTGTCAAAACATGATGCAATTTTGACCAAAACCCTATATTCGTTGTTTGAAAATGTCTTATTTTTTCTTGATTCCACTTAATATATTTTACATTTTTATCTAAAAATACATCAGCTGTTGCAGGTTCTTGTGTCAAGAAACTAATTTCCGCAATAAAATTTCCTCTAGATAAAGAAGCAATTTTATTTGAATTTTGGTTTACAATAGCCTCTCCTTCTAAAATAAGAAAAAGATGTTCCTGTTTTTCCCCTTCATTAATAATATTATCATTTATCCCACTACAAAATTCGCCAAGATTCCAATAATACATAAATTCTTTAGAAGTTAAGTTGAAAAATATATTTTTATAAATATCTTGGATTTCATCAGGGACTTTAACAGGTTTTCTATCATTTATTATTCGTACAATATGATACATGTTGACAAAAGTGAATATAGCATTCCAAAAAACAACATCATACCTTTGTTCTACAAATTGATATACTCCCAAAATAATTTGTGCAGTAGCTAATATTACTCTTAGCCAAAGGACATCTTTGACAGATAAGGCTAAGAATGTAAAAATATATCCTAAATGCTGTATAATATTATTTTCCATTCTAGCTATCTCTCTCTTTTTTTAAAGCCATCAGCCACGGATATGAATAAATAATCAATTCATCATTATTAAGTTTATATTTAAATTTATCTTTTTTATTATGGCCTATCATATATAATGAATCATTTTCTATTTTCCATTCACCATTAGAAGATGTAGCATCAAAATAAGACTTATAGGTAAAATTAGTGTAAAAAATGATTTTAATTTCACCATAGGCATCCGATAAATTACCTGTAGGTTTATCTGTTTTTTTTGCTTCTCTATGATATAATATATCATCCTGTATCCATACACCAACAATGTCAACAACATTACTAGAAGTTTTAGGAGTATTCTTTAGAAGATAGACAATCGTAACAATCCCTGCAATGATTCCAAATATAATTGTAAATTCTATTCTTCTTCTTCTTTTCTCTCTTTTCCATAATCCAGGCTCATATGGTGATGTCATTTACTTTCCTCCAATAGCAAATCTATTAATAATATTCTTCATTGTTCTTTAATCTGTTTTATTCTATCTCTAATAAAAGCTGCTGCTTCATAGTTTTCTTTATTGATACATTCATCTAATGCTGATTCTAATATAATAACTTTGGAATCGATTGATTCTCCTCTATTATCTGTTGTTTTTTTTAAGCTTTCTATATTATCATTTTTAAAATAAAATTTATCTGAAATATTATTATCATAATTTATATCTGATAGAAATTTTTCATCTATATATATACTTGAAAATGTCTTTAATGACAATATAATTGCATCACCTACAAATGAGTAGATTTCAATATTATTATTACTATTATTATCAGACAAATTAAGAGTACAACTTAAAATATTATTTTTATCTACAAGTGACACTCTATCAATTTTAAGTTTTAATTCATTTAATAAATTAATAAAAAGTTCATATTGACTTAATGAAATGCTTATAATGTTCTCTGATGCCATTGCTATATTTTTTGCATACTGAGCTTCAAAATAAAGTATAAATTCTTTATCATTCTCTAAAGTTCTAAAGATTATTTTATACTTCTTGCTCTGAGAACAAAAAATAACTTTATATATTTCTATCAATCTCATAATGAACTTTTTAATTTAGATATTAAATTAACAGGATAAGGATCTGTATTATTATAAATAGCGCAATAATAACTAACCCAATCTAAAAAATAAATTAATTTCATTTGTCTATTTAAATAAGTATCACCTTCAAATGAAATATCAATATGATTTAGGTTTGTTAATATTTTTTTACTTACATCCATTCTTTTTGATATTTTTTTATGGTTACTTATATCATCAATCCAAATAATATTTATAGCATTCAAAAATAAATTTTGGAAGGCCTCTATTTCATTGTGATTTTGCTCTGGAAAAACAAAATGCGTTGATAATATTTTTGCATTTTCTGCTAACTGAGCTCTAAATCTTAGACCAACAACCTCCATTCTTTGGCTAGTATATATAACATTAAACTTATTAAATATTTTTTTAGCCAAATTGATTGCTTTATTGTTATTAGTATTAACTATAGAATATTCATCAGATTGTTCTTGTAGGGATTGTACAGAATCAGATAAATCACTGATTATCTGGAAATCAATTATCTCATATTGATAAAATATTTTTAAAAGAACAGAAACTGAATATCCCAACGCTTGTCTTGGCATATAACCTTCAGGTATCAAAGAATGTGGTATTTTTTTTTTAACAGCTATATCTAAAAGTTTTCCACCAGAAGTCATAATAACATTAAGACTATTTCTGGATAAACATTCTTCGTAGCAAGAAATAGTTTCCTCAGTATTACCTGAGTATGATGAAAAAATAACTAAAGTATATGAATCAACCCATCCAGGAATAGAATAGTCCCTATTGATATGTATCGGGATTTCACCTAAAATCATATCATCGCTAATAAGTGATTTTACAGTATCACCACCAATTGCAGATCCTCCCATTCCACAGATTAATATATTATTAAATTTATGATTTGGCTGCACATAATTGAGAACTATATCTTTACTATTCACTATCTCTTTAATTTGATTGGGAAAGCTATTAAGCATATCCATAAAATTATTTTTATCAAATTGCTCTATATCTATTTTATTTATTAATTGATTGTTCATCTAATTTTTCCTATTTAATATTAATTGAGTATACCTATATAAATAATCTTTATTTATATCAATATCTTCTAAAATATTATCAGCTGAAACAAGAATTCTATTAATAAGATTTTTTGTTTCATCTATTATACCTTTATCAGATAAAAATTTTCTATATAAATTAAAACCTTTTTCAAAATCTTTGTTAGCAATATGAATATATTTATTTACTTTTTCAGAATCAATTAAATGAGCCTTAATACTTAAATATGTCTTTTTATTAAGCAAAAAATCACTTTGCAAACTTTTACCCATTTGATTTTTATTTGAAATAACTTCTAATAAATCATCTTGTATTTGGAAAGCTCGCCCAATTAACAACCCATATTCTCTAATTTTCTTCTGTATATTTTTATCTGTATCTGCTAATATAGAACCTATTTCTGCACTTAGACCTATCATATAGGCTGTTTTTTTATCAATCATTTCTAAATACATTTTTTCTGAAATAATATTTTTATCTTGAAAATCTAAATCTAAAGCTTGGCCTTCACAAACTTCAATCAAGGCCTTATTAAACTTTTTTATTATTATAGATTTATGTTTTTTTAGACCATCTAATTTAATCAGAGCTATAGCAAGCATAGCATCTCCTGATAATATAGCAATTGAACTATTCCATTTTTTATGGATTGTTATATGTCCATGCCTCAAATCATCATTATCCATAATATCATCGTGAATCAGAGTGAAATTATGTAGCAATTCAATCGATATTGCTGCATCTAAAGTTTCTTTGATATTAGCCCCGCATGATAGAGATGTCATTAAACATAATATTGGACGAATTCTCTTTCCACCCTTTAAAATATGATTTATAGGATTCTTAATAATATCAGGGCCTAAATCATAAACTTGTTTTAATTCATCATCTATATTCTTCTTAAAACGAACTATATCATCTTCAAAATTCATTTGAAATATTTACTCCATAAAACTTAATTTGTTCAAATATTATATTCTTAATTTTATTGAGATTCTCAGCTGAATCAGCCTCAAAACGACAAACAATAACTGGCTGAGTGTTTGAAGCTCTAAGTAAACCCCACCCATAATCAAATTCAATTCTTACCCCATCAATTAAATTGCATTTAAATTTATTTAAAAAATATTTTTTAATATTATTAACTATTTTGAATTTAGCATCATCATCAATACAATCTATTCTAATTTCTGGTGTGGACACGTATTTAGGAATTTCAAAAACATAATCTGATAGTTTTTTTGTGGACTTTGACAATAATTCTACTAACCTTAAAGAAGCATATATACCATCATCATATCCATAATATCTATCGTTAAAGAAAATATGGCCACTCATTTCACCTCCAAATTTAGAGTTTAAATCAAGCATTTTATTTTTTATAAGAGAATGTCCTGTTCTATACATTATTGGGTTACCACCATATTTTTTAATAGTAGCCTCTAAAGATCTTGAGCATTTAACATCAAAAACAACAGAATCACCTTTAGAAATAATTGAGGGAATAAATATACTCATAAGAATATCTGGTCTAATAATATTGCCCTGTTCATCTACTATTACTACTCTGTCAGCATCTCCATCATATGCTACGCCTAAATCATAACTTCCAAATTCAATTAATTTAATCAAATCATTTAAATTTTTATCTTCTGTAGGGTCTGGATGATGATTAGGAAAATCAGGATTAATATCACAATAAATTTCATTTGATTTAATACCTAATTCCTTAAATATTTGAGGAGCTACTAATCCACCAACTGAATTACCACAATCCATAATACAACTAATATCACTTTCTATATTAATATTATTTTTTATTATACTAATGTAATCATCTAAGACATTCAAATTTCTAACAATTCCCTTTGAAGAATTATCACTTTTAGAATTTTTAAAATCATCATTAATGATAAATTGTATTTTTTTAATATCTTGGCCAAAAAAAGGTTTTCCATTAAAAGATATTTTAAAACCATTGTACTCTTTAGGATTATGACTACCAGTAATTTGAATCGAATTTTTAATATCAGTATGGAATAAACTGAAATAATTAACAGGTGTTGGTAATATTCCTAAATCATATACATTTATTCCAGCGTTTGTTAATCCTTCAATTAAATTATTTTTCAATCTATTTGTTGAATGCCTAATATCTCCGCTTATGGAAATATTTTTTTGATTATTATCTGATAAAATTTTTCCATAAGCTCTACCTAAGTTAATTACAACCTCATCAGGAAAATCCTCATCTACAATACCTCTAATATCATATTCTCTAAATATTCTATTATTCATAAATTTCTCCACATACAATATTTTTATTTGCTCCTGTAACTGATGGCATATTATTAGGAATATTAAAGTATTTAGTATAACCTAAAAGGCACATTAGAAAAGATTCCTTATTATCTATATTAAGACCATTATAATTCATTAAAACGACTCTATTATTAATTAATCCTCTACTTATATCATTAAATAATATTTTATTTTTAACACCTCCTCCACTCAGAATAATTTTCATATTTGATAATTTAGGATAAATATTAATCCTTTTTATATTATCAATAATAGAAATAGATGTAAAATTTACTAAAGTTCTTAAAAAATTGTAACGTTTTATATTTGGAAATTTCTTTTCTATTTTTGATAAATAAGTATAATCATACATTTCTGTAGATGCTGATTTTGGGTGAGATTCAATAACAAATTTATCTTTCATCAAATAATTCAACATCAACTCATCAATATTTCCTTTTGATGCTAAAGAACCGTCAATATCATATTGTTGATTCCAATAAGTTTTGACATATAAATCAATCAAACACATTCCTGGACCTGTGTCAAATCCAATGACAGAGTTTTTACTTCCATTTTTCATGATAAGGGAGATATTACTTATTCCACCAATATTTATAGATATAACATTTAAATTTTGGAACAAATACCAATCTAATAAAGGCATCAAAGGGGCTCCATTCCCACCATTTTGGATATCATGTTTTCTGAAATTATAAACTACTGGTACCTTAAAATTTTTATTAATGATTTCAGGGCTAGAAATTTGAATCGAATATTGTTTATCTAAATGCGATATTGTTTGACCATGATTTGATATTAAATCAAGATTTTCTGTTTTTAAAAATTTATCTATTATTTTTGAAAAAACATTACCTAGATAATTATTAAGGTAATCACAAGAATGTTTTTTATGAAAGATACTATCAAATATAATTTTTTTTGTGCTACTATTATATGGGAAGGTAGAGGAATCAATTATATTAAATTTTAATTTAGACTTTTTTATTGTTAAATCGGCTAGACAACAATCCAAACCATCCATTGAGGTACCTGACATTAAACCTAAAATTTTCATAAACTATTTTAATATTTGACTTAAGCTATTGTTATGTTCTATTAATAATTCTTCTGCTTCCTTAGATGTTTTATTATGTAGTATCATAATAATAGCAATTTTAACATTGCCATTGGATTTCTTTAAGTACTTTTCAGCATTTTTCTTATTTGTTTTACTAATCTGGATTATGATAGATATAGCTCTATTTAATAATTTCTTATTATTCAGTTTTAAATCAACCATCAAATTACCAAAAACTTTATTTAATTTTATCATAACCGTTGTAGAAATCATATTTAATATCATTTTAGTAGCTGTACCTGCTTTCATTCTTGTGGATCCTGTAATAATTTCAGGCCCAACGACGACAGGTAATAAATGATTAATGTATTTTTTATTATCAATTTTATTACAGCAAATCAGCGAAGTGGTAGCACCTTTTTCTTGAGCATTATTCAAGGCTCCATGTACATAGGGAGCTCTACCTGAAGCACTGATTCCAATTACTATATCTAAATTATTTATTTTTTTTTCATTAATAATATTAAAACCATCATTATAGGAATCTTCAGCATTTTCAACTGACTTACTAAGTGCTTTATAGCCACCCGCGATGATACCCTGCACTAGATCATCTTCTGTACCAAAAGTAGGAGGACATTCTGAAGCATCTAATACCCCTAAACGGCCACTTGTACCACAACCTATGTAAAATATCCTACCACCTTTATTCATTTTTTCAACTATATCTAATATTAATAAATTAATTTTTGGCAAAATTCCATGTACTCTAATTGCTACTTCCTGATCCTCTATATTTATAATTTCTAAAATCTCAATAATTTCTAGATGATTTAAATTTTCTGATTTAGAGTTTTGTTTTTCAGTGATATTATCCATTAAATTACTACGTATTATAAATTGATTGTAAATATCATAACTATGTTAGAAATAAATTTAGCAATAACTGGACTCTTTTTTTCCATTTTATTTTCTGGTACAGAAATAGCTCTAATATCTGCAAATAAATTACAAATCGATGTCTGGATTAAACAAAAATATAAATTTGCGAGATTAACTAAATTTATCATAGCCAATAAAACAAAATTTCTTACAGTTGCATTAATTGGAACTAATCTTGCAAATATACTAGCTTCTTCATTCTTTACTGTATACTTAATAAAATTAATTAACAGTTATAATATGACAGTATATGAAAATATATTATTCATTCCGATAGCACTAATAATTTTAATTTTTGGAGAAATATTACCAAAAACAATTATTAGAGAATATTCAAATATCATGCTCCTTATTTTATCACCAATACTGTATACATTTTATCTTATTTTCTTTCCATTCGTTTTTATTTTTTATAAAATAAATTTTATAAATAAAAGATATGTCATTAGTAAAAAAGAATTAATAGAACAAAAAAGAAGTGAATTTGAAGATATTTTTCACAAAGGAGATCAATCTATTAATATAGATAAAGAACAACATGCTATAATATCTAATATATTTGATTATAGAGATCAAATCGTGAAAAATATAATGACACCATTTGACAATATCTCTGCAATTTCAATTGATTCTGACTTAGATGATTTAGCACATAAATTTATAGATTCAGGACATTCAAAATTACCAATCTATAATAATAACTTAAATGATATAAAAGGTATAATCTATTTATATGATTTATATTCAAAGCCTGAAAATTTAAATGATATTATAAGGGATGTATTTTTTGTATCTGATTCAAAACTCATTCCTGATTTAATGAAAGATTTTAAAGAAAAAAATCAATCTATAGCAATAGTTCTAGATGAAGATAAAAAAACATCCGGATTAATTACAATAGAAGATATTTTTGAAGAAATATTCGGAGAATTTGAAGATGAGTTCGACTATGAAAATATACAATCATTCAAAAATAAAGATGGTTCTATAATGACTAATGCAAAAATAAGTATTGAAGATTTTAATAAAAAATATAACAATTTGATTCCTAAAGGAGATTACGAAACAATCGGTGGATATATAATTAAGGAAATAGATAGAATTCCAAATGAGAATGAACACCTTTTTTTAAACATTGGTCATATAATAATAAAAAAGGCATCTTCAAGGAGAATAGAACAAATACAAATTTTTATAAATTAGACTATTTGTTTAATATTTTTTAGTAACTCATTAAACCAATCTAATTTAATATCAAAAGGCTTGCCTCCCCTTATATCTTCGAAGTTTATCAAACTAATTTTTTCAGTATCTTCTCTTATACCGACTACACCATTATTTTGATTAATAGCAGATTTAACAGCAAAAATAGCACTATCTCTAATTAGTTTTAAATCATCAGGATTAGGTTTAGAAGATCTAGCAAAATATCCACTTTTTTGAACTAAAACTTTATCTGCAGATAATTTTTCTTTAAATATTTTTGCAAACCATTGACCTGGATTAATATTATCAATTCTAACATGACCAAAAGCATCATAATCTACTTCTTTATTTTTATTTATCATATCTCGTACAACCATATCTAATCCTGCACCTTCACTGAAAAATATATTTACGCAATCATACATATCCATTATCTTTTTCAATCGCAAATACTCATTTTCAAAATTATAATTAATTTCAGGGATATAAATAGCATGAATATCCCATTTTTCTTTGTTAACTAATAATTTTGGGAGAAACTTTTTATTTTCCAATGACTGTCTATATAGATAGGCACTATAAGCAGTTAACCATCCACAATTTCTTCCCATAATTTCGTGAATTATTAATTGTCTTGAACTAGTTGTATTCTCATTAACAATATTTTGGAAAAATAGACTCGTTTGTTCAGCTGCAGTGTATGCCCCTAAAGTTTGTTTTATTGGATATACATCATTATCAATAGTTTTTGGTAATCCTATAATTGTT
>CAYOTG010000007.1:8347-14145 GCA_964406825.1 uncultured bacterium | reverse complement strand
CTGCGACCCCCTGCTCCCAAAGCAGGTGCGCTAACCGGGCTGCGCTACACCTCGAAAAAATAACAAATTCAAGAAAGCTAATTTATTAATTTTTTGATTAAAATCACTATTTTAATTATTTATAACAAATAATTTGTAACATTAGTATAAATGTATTAAAATATTATTGAGAAGAGTCTAATGTAAGGGAAATAAGATGATTAGATATGTATATATATTATTGTTGATGCTACCAAAATTTGTCTTAGCTGATGAACCTATTGAAACTCAAGTGTATTATTTCCAGCCTGGACCAAATTTAGTCAGCTTTAATCTTTTACCTGATAATACTTCGATTGAAAATATATTCTTTTCTGTTCAAGATAATATTGTTGCTATCATATCATCAGGAGAAATCAGTTATAATGTTGATAATAATTGGGTTGGAAATTTAACAGAAATTAATACTCTAGATGGCTATTGGGTTGTTGCATCTAATTTTGCATTGATTGATATTGAAGGAATATCGGATGAATTTAATGGTTATTATCTATATCCTGGAGCTAATCTTATTTCATATCCATTTGAAAATATACAAACATTAGAACAAAGTATTCCTTACTATATGTATAATAATTTATCTGCTATTATTGGGCAAGATGAAGCCGCATTGATTTATAATAATCAAATTTTTGGATCATTAACTCATTTTGAGCCTAACAAAGGTTATTGGTTCATATTAACAGATGCAATCCCATTTGAATATGATAATCCAATAGAAGGAGATATTATTCATAACCTTAGCAATACGAATGATGATGAATTGTTAAATTTATACAATCAATCGACTCTTCAATCTGTATTTTTTGTGAATCAAGCATTTTATAATGATCAAGAAATAATCTCTACTGATAATTTATTAATCAATTGTAATAATACAATTGTGGGTGGAAGAAATTGGTCAGGTCAAATGACTGATGTCATCGCTATGGGTAATGATGGCTATGAATTAACTGAAAATTATTGTGAAAACTCACAAAATATTTCTATAACACTTGAAAAAAATGATTTATTTCACGATATGTACATTATAGGTAATACACAATGGGATAATAATAATATATCTATAATATCTATTTCTAATTTTCAATCGGGAGATATAAATCTAGATAATAATATTAATATTACAGATATTATTATTGCAATCGATCATATTATTGATAATAACCCAATTACAAATCCTCATCAACTACTTCTATCAGATGTAAATTATGATGGGAATATTAATATAACTGATATTGTATTTATTCTTGATTTGATTATTGAATGATATCTATACATAAATACTTGTAAGTGAAAATATTAAATCGATACATATTTAAAGAGTTAATATCTCCATTTTTTCTTTCTTTATTTATCCTTATTTTTGTTTTATTAACTCAATTTCTTGTTAAACATCTTGACCGTTTCTTAGGCAAAGATTTATCATTATTAACAATATTAAAATTTTTAATTTTTAATTCTGCATCTATTCTATCGCTTGCTGCACCAATGGCAGTTCTTGTAGCGACTATGATGACTTTTGGAAGGCTATCATCGGATAATGAGATTACTGGATTTAAGGCATCTGGTATTGGCTATTTTAATTTTTTAAAACCTGGCATATTATTTGGAGTTTTAATAGTAGCACTAATGATACCTTTTAATCTATGGATACTCCCTGAGATGAATCATAATATGCGAAAATTATCATATCAAATAAGTAAAGATAGGCCAGATATAGAAATAAAAGAAAATATGTTGAACTCTATTTATGATAAAATGATATTTGTAGGTGATAGAATAAATAAAAAATCATTTAGTGATGTAATTATATTCGATAAGAATAATAATAATAATAATACAATACTAGCAGATACAGGAGAGTTTAATTCTTTAAATGATGGATTAATATTGAATCTATATAATGGTTCCATTCATGAAAGTATAAAATCAAATCAACAGGAATATAGAAAAACCTATTTTAGGCATTATAAAATTTTAATACCATACGATAAAATTGACTTTGATAATGATAAAACACTGATTAGACAAAATCGAGAAATGAACTATAACACTCTATTAAGTAAAGTAGATGAAAAAAATATTGAAATCCAAAATCTTGAAGAAAAGAATAAACTAAATAATCAAAAAATTAATTCTCTAAATATAGAACAAAAAGCTATAATACCTAAATTGGATAGTCTTAAAGCAATATATGGTAATAATGATATAAAATATAAAAATAGCTATATAAGATTAAATAAAATAAAAACATCTATAAATAATTTGGAAAATAATATTAAAAAAAATAGTAGAATAATACCCTTTCTTAAGAATGACATCAATGGTTACTATACAGAGTTACATAAAAAATTTGCAATTCCAATTGCTTGCTTTATTTTTATTTTACTGGGTATTCCTTTAGGAATAATATCAAAGAAGGGTAATTTTAGTATAAGTATAGCTGTAAGTTTAGGATTTTTTATTTTATATTGGGCTTTATTGACAGTTGGAGAAATGTTAGGTGATGAAGGAACATTAAATCCAGGATTAGCCATATGGCTTGGAAATATTTTTATTGGGATAGTATCATTATATTTATTTTATGCTTCTACAACTGAAAATAATATAATTAATTCTAGTATGGTGGCAATCAAAAATACTTTTAACAAATTAAAAAAATAAATTTAATATGGAAAAAATAATCATTTATGTTAATGGGAAGGATCGCGTTGGACTTATATCTGATATTACTAAGGAAATCAGTAGTTTAAGTGGAAATATAGAAACCAGTAAGATGATAAAGCTAAATCAGGATTTTAATATGCTTATACTTGTTTCAATAGATAATCAAAAAATAGATTCTCTAGATAAAAATCTATCATTATACTCTGATTTAAATATATCTATCAAAAAAACATCCAGTAATAAAATAGAACCAAATAATGAGTATATATTTATTCTTAAAGGAGCAGATACTGAAGGAATAGTCCATCAATGCACTCAACTATTTTCTGATTTAAAAATTAATATTATCGATTTAGAAACCCAGCTTATTAATGCACCTATTACAGGGACTCCTTTATTCTATATTAAGGCAATAATATCAGTTCCTAAAAATACATCTTTACAAATCGTAAAAGATAAATTAGATGACCTAGAAAATAAATCAAATGTTAAAATAAAATTTGAAGAATATAATTCTGAGCTTAATAACTAAATCTTTTAAGAGGATTTTCATCAGGACAGCTCTCTAATGGATTTATATCAAGAATATTAGCATTAAAATATTCTTTATAACTTTCGGGACAATCAGTTTTCATGCAGCATGCATTTTCAGGAGATGAATTCTTGCAAATAGTTTTTATAATTACATTATTAGGGATATCCCAATCTTTCTTACCATCTAATTGTATTGTTTGATTTAAATAAGTATAATAACCCTTTTTATAAATAGATTTGATGGCTTTTGCAAAAATAGGTAGAGCTGCACTAGAACCATATTGTTTATCACCTAAAACCATAGAAGGGTCATCCATTCCAATCCATATCCCTATAGTAATCTGCGGTGTAAAGCCAATAAACCAAGCATCAGTTTTACTATTTGTAGTTCCTGTTTTTCCAGCTGCGGGAGCATAAAATTTGTACTTCCATCTTATGGAACCTCCAGTTCCTCCATCTACTACTGATTTCATTATATCTCTTAATATATAAATATCATTTTCATTCGCAACTTCAACAGATTGATTTACAAACTGTTTAATTTCTCTTCCCTCATTATCAGCTATAGAAATAACCGCTAATGGAGTATTCATTATACCATTATTTGCAATTGTAGAATATGCTGTAGTAATTTCTAAAGGAACAACTTCAGAAACTCCTAATGCAATAGCATCTACAGCTCTAATATCTGTAGATAAACCAAATCTAAGACTTGTATTCTTCACCTCTTGAGAACTAATCAATTTCTGAACTATTCTAACAGAAATTAGATTTAAAGATTTTGTTAATCCTGTTCGTAAACTTTCCCATTCACTTGTAGAACCATCATGATTCTGAGGATTCCATCGTGTAGTGTCATCAATAAATTGAACTAAAGGTTGGTTCATTAATTGAGTACAGGCACTATATCCTTGTTCTAAAGCAGTTAGATAAATAAATGGTTTAAATACAGAACCTGGCTGTCTTTCAGCTTGGGTAGCTCTATTAAAATGATCGATATATTCAGGTTCATTTCTGCCTCCTATCATAGACAAAATATGTCCGCTAACAGGATCCATAACAACCACAGCACCTTGTACCAATAATTTTTTTCTGAAATTATTTGGAATAGTGACGCTATCAGTTAAAAGGATCTTTAATGAATCAACCGAAATTTTTAAATCATTTGACAAAGATTTTAATTTATTATTACTATTTAATAAGCTTGCATTAAAAATTTTTTGATTTTTAACCATTACTTCATTGAATGCATCTTCAACTATTCTCTGTATACCCATATCTAATGTAGTATGAATATTCAAACCATCTTCATAAATATTAATATCTATCTCTTCATCAATTTCTTCTAATTGTCGTCTTATATGTTCTGAGAAATAAGGAGCTAAACTATTATCATAGTCAGTATTTTTTATTGGTAATATTTTTGATTTAGCAATATCAAAAGCTTCTTTATTAATATAATTATTGTTTGCCATGACGTGTAAAACTAAATTTCTTTTATTGATAGATTTTTCTGGATGTCTAACGGGGCTATATCTTGCAGGGGCAGGCAATAATCCTATTAAAATAGCGCTTTCATCCAAAGTAATTTCAGAAACACTCTTACCAAAATAATATAGCGATGCTGCCTGGACACCATAGGTACCATGTCCAAAATAAACTGAATTGAGATATAATTCTAAAATTTCTGATTTTGTATAAGTTTTTTCTATTTTAATAGCAGTAATTAATTCTTTTATTTTTCTAGTTACTTTTTTTGATTGACCTATATAATATTTAGCATCAGCATTATTATACATTGTTCTAGCAAGTTGCTGTGTTATAGTGCTAGCTCCTTGCTTAGAACTAAAAGATAAAATATCTACTATTAATGCACGAAAAGTAGATTTAATATTAATACCATTATGTATATAGAAATCTCTATCCTCCATAACAATTAATGCATCAATTAAATGCTGAGGGATACTACTAATATCAACCATATCCCTCTTACGGATATATAATTTTTTAATTACAATATCATCACTAGAAATAACTTTTGATACCTGCTCTGGATTATATTTATTTAATTCATTTATTGAAGGTAAATTAGTTGATAAACTGTATAGGTAAATCATTAGAGATATCCCTCCAATTACCAATACAAAAAAAGTATTTCTTAGAGGATTAATCCAATTATTTTTATTATAAATTTTGGGGTTAATTTTATGATTTTTTGATTCCAAAATACTATTTTGGTTTTATCATATTTTTAGGGTTTAAAACTCTTTCCAGTATTTTTTTATCAACAACTTTCTTTTCTAATATAACTTCTCTTATAGTTTTGTCTGTTTTGAAAGCTTCATATGCTATTTCTGCAGCTGCATCATATCCTATTATTGGAGCAAGAGAAGTACACATAGCCAAACTGCCTTCAATATAGTTTTCACATTTAATCTTATTTGCTGTTATACCATCCATTAACTTTTCTTTAAATATAATCATTGAGTTAGATATAATAGATATAGAATACAATAAATTATGAGCAATCAATGGTAACATTAAATTAAGTTCTA
>CAYOTG010000007.1:0-8247 GCA_964406825.1 uncultured bacterium | reverse complement strand
TCCTGTGCAGATTGTGCTTCAAAATGATTAGGAGATTCAATGAAATCTATACCTGTATATTTTGATATTTCAGAAGCAATTTCTTTACCAAAATTTATATCAGTATTAATACCTGTACCTACTGCGGTACCTCCCTGCGCTAATCTTTGTAAAGTACTATGAATATTATTAAATCTATTTCTACTTTTTATTAATAATTCTTTATATCCAGAAAATTCTTGATGCAAGCCAATTGGTGTAGCATCTTGTAAATGTGTTCTTCCTAATTTTATAACATTACTGAATTCTTTTTCTTTTTTATCAATTGAATCAATCAAATTATCTAATGTAGGCAATAAATGTTTTTGAATCATCAATAAAACAGAAATATTAATCGCTGTTGGTATTGTATCATTACTTGATTGTCCCATATTAACATGATCATTAGGATGAACAAGTACATTTTTTTTATCTAGTTGATTATTTGCTAATTTTGCAATCACCTCATTAACATTCATATTAGTTGAAGTTCCTGAGCCAGTTTGGAATATGTCTACTGGAAAATGTTTCTCATAATCGCCATCTAATATTTGATTAGAAGCATTAACAATCTCATCTGATATATTTTTATCTAATAAACCAAGCTTATGATTTACAATAGCAGCAGAACGTTTAATAATAATAATAGCATTAATAAAATCAATTTTAAAGGGGATATTACTGATTGGAAAATTTTCTACAGCTCTTTGTGTTTGAGAACCATATAAAGCATCTTCAGGTACTTTCATGGAACCCATTGAATCTTTTTCAATTCTAAATTTTTTATTCTTCATGACTTTATATAAGTAATATATATATTATAAAGATAAAACTAAAGAAGGTTTCAATTTATTTAACATTCCAGGAATTTGGACCTTCAATGATTGATTGTAAATCAATCTCTTTGTTTTTGGATTTATTGATTTGTTCTGTCATCATAGAATCATAAGTTGGTTTATTTTCTTTATAAAAAATACCAACAGGAACAGGTAAATCTTCATTGTATGTCATTTCGCTAAGTAGTAACCCTAAATTTCTATCCCTAGGATTATGAACAAGAACATCACTTTCAGAATAGTCTTTCCCTAGGCTAACTACTCGAAATTGCGTCCCATCTAAAATTAATCCCTTATCTCTTTCTTTACCAAAAATCATTGGCATATTTTCTTCTAAAGCTATGACATTATCTAGCTTAATTGCTTTATCTGTCAGATTTGAAAAAGCTCCATCATTAAAAATATTACAATTTTGATATATTTCTATAAAAGATGTTCCTGCATGTTTTGAAGATTCTTCGATTACAGATGACATATGTTTCAATTCTTTGTCAATTGTTCTAGCTATAAATGTTGCTGAAGCACCAAAAGCCAATGCAGGAGGATTAAAGGGATGGTCTAAAGAGCCCATTGGAGTTGATTTAGTGATTTTACCAACTTCAGAAGTTGGTGAATATTGACCCTTAGTTAATCCATATATCCTATTATTAAATAATAAAATGTTCATATCAATATTCCTTCTTAAAACATGAATAAAATGATTACCACCTATACTCATTGCATCACCATCACCTGTTACAACCCATACAGAAAGTTCAGGATTTGATAATTTTACACCTGAAGCAATAGCTGGTGCTCTACCGTGGATTGAATGAAACCCATATGTATCCATATAATAAGGGAATCTACTTGAACAACCTATCCCTGAAACTACAACTATGTTTTCTTTAGGAATTCCAAGATTTGGAAAAACTTTTTGTACCTGAGCTAAAATTGCATAATCACCGCAACCAGGACACCATCGTACATCTTGATCTGATGTAAAATCTTTCTTTGTGAGCTGTTCTGTATTTGACATTTTAATCCTTTAAGTGTGTTCTTATTACTTCTAAAATTTCATTTGATGAAAAAGGTTTTCCTTTTATACTATTATAACCCTTAGCATCAACCAAATATTTAGATCTGATAACTGATAATAATTGTCCCATGTTTAATTCAGGTATCAGAATTTTATCAAATTTTAGTAACAATTCTCCCAAATTATTTGGGAATGGGTTGATATAATTTAAATGAATTTGCGATACTAATAAATCTTCTTGATGTGCTTTAGTAATCGCTGATTTAATAGAGCCATATGTGCCTCCCCAACCTATAACCAATAATTTTCCACTAGAAGGTCCATGGACTTCTACATCTGGTATAAAATTAGAGATAATATCTACTTTTTCTTGTCTTTTGAGTGTCATCTTATGATGATTATCTGGATCATAACTAACATTACCCGTAACATCAGCCTTTTCTAGGCCACCAATTCTATGTTCATAGTTTTTATTTCCAGGTATTGCCCATTTGCGAGCTAAAGTCTTTTTATCTCTATCATAAGGAGAAAATTCATCTCCATCACTTACATAATTTAAATTAAATTTCGGGAGGTTCTCTGCATCAGGAAATCTCCAAGGTTCTGACCCATTGGCTATATATCCATCTGATAATAAAATAACTGGTATCATATGTTCCAATGCTATCCTTGATGCTTCATATGCCATATCAAAACAATCAGATGGACGTGAAGCAGCCAATACAACGCATGGACATTCTCCATTTCTTCCATACATTGCTTGGAATAAATCTGATTGTTCAGTTTTTGTAGGCAAGCCTGTAGAAGGGCCTCCTCGTTGTATATTAATAATTACAATAGGCAATTCAGTAATCATTGCTAATCCAATAGCCTCACCTTTCAATGCAATTCCTGGTCCACTACTTGCAGTAACAGCTAAATCACCTGCAAATGCAGCTCCAATAGCACTTGTTATTCCTGCTATTTCATCTTCAGCTTGAAATGTTTTTACACCAAATGATTTATAATTTGCTAGATAATGTAAAAGTTCACTTGCAGGAGTAATGGGATAACCACCATAGAATAAATCAATATCATTATTATGTGAAGCTGTTAATAGACCAAGGGCAAGGGCTTGGTTACCCATAATATTTCTATATTTTCCAGGTAAATATTTAGCCTTATCAACCCTATACGTTGTTTTAATAGCCTCTATAGTTTCACCATAATAATAACCTGCTTTTAATGCTTTTACATTACCTTCTAGAATTAATGGTTTCTTTTTAAATTTTTTATTTAGAAAATTTATGGTACTTTGAACATCTCTCTCATACAACCAATACAGCAATCCTAAAGCAAACATATTTGTACTTCTAGCCTTTTCTTTTGGAGTAAGATCTATATCTTCTAATTTAGTCATTACTAATTTTGTCATACCAACCTTAATGACTCTATATTTTTTATCTAATTGATCACCCTCCAATGGATTTTCATCATATTTCGCTAATTTTAAATTTTTTGGGGTAAAATTATCTGTATTAACAATTAATAAACCATGTTCTTGCAAATCTGGTAAATGCACTTTTAGTGCAGCTGGATTCATTGATACAAGTACATCTAAATCATCGCCCGCAGTATAAATATCATGATTTCCAAATTGTAATTGGAATGAACTAACACCAAATAGAGAACCGGCAGGGGCTCTAATTTCTGCAGGGAAATCTGGTAATGTATTTAAATCATTACCAAAAATAGCTGTATTATCAGAAAATTGGTTTCCAGTTAACTGCATACCATCACCGGAATCACCAGAAAACCTAATTGTTACAACATCATTATTTATAGAATTTTTATTCATACTATCAAAATAAATACAATTTGAAACTAACTAAATTTACCTAGATATCTTTATTTCAACAAAATGAAATTATTTATTAATTTAAATTAGATACTACATTAACTTTACATAACATGAATAGTAACAAAAAAATAAAATTAACAGAGTATAGTCCAGGCGCAGGTTGAGCGTGTAAACTTAGCGCAAGCGATCTTTCCCAAGTTTTGGGTAAATTAAATATTCTTGAAAATAATGATAAAGCAAGTGGATTTGAAACATTTGACGATTGTAGTATTTATCAGATAAATAAGGAGCAATCTATAATACAAACAGTTGATTTTTTCACCCCTATCGTTGATGACCCCTATACATTTGGACAAATAGCGGCAACAAATTCACTATCTGATATTTATGCAATGGGAGGGACCCCTTTATTTGCACTTAATATAGTTGGTTTCCCTTCAGGTAAAATTAATCTTGATGTTTTATCATCCATATTACAAGGAGGTATAGATAAGTGTAATTTAGCAAACATCAAAATATTAGGTGGGCACTCTATCAAAGATGATGTTCCTAAATATGGATTGGCTGTAACTGGATTGATAAATAATAATAATATTATTAGAAATAATACAGCAAAAAATGATGATGATATAATATTAACAAAACCTATTGGCTCTGGTATAATCTCTACTGCAATAAAAAAAAATTTAGCAGATAAAGATACACATGATGAGGTTATAGCTGTAATGAATACCTTGAATGATAAAACATCAGCCATAATGAGAGAATATAATATTAGTGCATGCACTGATGTTACTGGTTTTGGATTATTGGGGCACTTAAATGAAATGTGCCAAGGCAGTAAACTAAGTTCTAAAATCAATTGTGATATAATACCTCTAATATCAAATACTGAAAAATTTGCAAAAGATGGAATTATACCAGGCGGAACAAAAAATAATTTTAAATTTTTAGAAAAAAATATATGTTTTAATGAATCTATTAAATCCTTTCAAAAATTTATTTTATCTGATGCTCAAACTTCTGGTGGTCTCCTAATTGCTTGCAACAAATCTCAATCACATCAATTATTAAAAAAATTAAATTCTTCTTCATCCTATGAATCAGTTATCATTGGTGAATTCACAAATAAAAAAGATTATAATATCTATTGTGATTAGAAATGAATAAAATTTATTTAGATAACAACTCAACTACACAAATTGATTCTGAAGTTTTGGAAAGTATGTTACCATATTTCAATGAAAAATATGGTAATCCATCAAGTCAATCGCATGCATTTGGTTGGGAAGCTAGAGCAGCTATTGATATTGCAAGAGAACAAATAGCTGACTTAATTAATGCTGAAATTGATGAAATCATATTTACGAGTGGTGCAACAGAATCAAATAATTTAGCAATAAATGGTTTTTTTGTTTCTAATCAATCCCAAAACTCTAATATAATAACATCATCTATAGAACATAAAGCAGTTTTAGATGTTTGCAAACAAATACAGAGTAAAAGAAATAATATAATTTATATAAAACCTGATTATGATGGGATTATAGATGTACAAAAAATAAAAGATGCTATTAATAAGAATACTATATTAGTTAGTATAATGCATGCTAATAATGAAATTGGGACAATTCAGCCAATTAAAGAAATAGGTCTTATATGTAAAAAAAATGATATTATATTTCATGTTGATGCAGCACAATCACTGGGTAAAATTGCAATTGATGTTAAAGATATGGAAATTGATATGCTCTCTATTTCATCACATAAAATTTATGGTCCAAAAGGAGTTGGAGCATTATATATTAAAAATAAAAAATCAAAAATTAAATTAAATCCCATAATTGTAGGTGGTGAGCAAGAAAATAATTTAAGATCAGGAACATTGCCAGCTCCATTAATTGTAGGATTTGGCAAAGCATGTGAAATAGCATTAAAAAGGATAGACTCAGATAATAAAAGAATCAAACAATTGTGTAATAAACTTATTAAAACTGTTTTATCAAAATATCCTGATACAAAATTAAATGGTTCAAAAAAAAATAGAATCCCTGGGAATATCAACCTTTCATTTCCATTTTTAAGGGGCATGTCTATTATTAATTCTATGCCTCAAATTGCTATTTCAAGCGGATCTGCTTGTACATCTTCTAGTCCATCACCCTCATATGTTTTAAAGGAACTAGGTATAAGTAAATTAGATAGTAATACATCTATCAGAATAGGTGTAGGTAGGTTTAATACAAATAAAGATATTGAAATAGCAAGTGAAGCAATCATTAATGCAATTAGGAAAAAAATATGATAAAAAAAACTGATGTAATAGATGTATTACAAACATGCTTTGATCCTGAAATTCCTATTGATTTATGGAATCTAGGACTTATATATAATATAGAAATCAACAAAGATAGCATAAATATATTAATGACTTTAACTACACCTGGGTGCACAATGGCAGGAGTAATAGCAGATGATATAAAAAACAAATTACTGGCTTTAAATGAAATTAATAATGTTAATGTTGAGACTACATTTAATCCAATATGGGAACCCAATATGATGACAGATTATGCTAAAGAAAAATTAGGTTTAAAGGTAAGAAAGGCTGAAGATAATGAAAAATGGGAATAAAGTAGAAATTATTGATTTAAATGATTTTTTAAGTAGTGGCATTTTAAAGGAAAAAAATTTTAAAGAAAAAGTAGAAACCATAGATTGGGGAAAATACTCTGATAAAAAAGTCTTAATTAAAGGGTGTGCAGCTGTTCCAATACCTACGTGGGCATATATGATGTTAACTGCTAAACTGACCTTATTTGCAAAACAAGTTCTGTATGGAGAACTTTGTTCAGCATATTTAATTTTCAATAAAAATTAATTATTTAATAAAAAATCAAACTTTATAAAAATTGATTCATCATCATAAACTTCTGATGAGCCATCATCTATAAATTCATAATTGATTAATTCATGCAATTTATCAAACTTGATTCCATTGATACCTTTATAAGAACTATAAATAAGATATAAATTTATTTTTCTATCAAACGCCCATTTAAAAATACAATTAAACTCTAATGATGAATAGTCTGCACCATATAATAGTCTATCATTACTATAGTCTGTAATCTCTTCCATCTCATCTGGATAAATATAATTTTCACTAAGTTTATAATAACTGGTATTTGATGAAAAATCATTGTCATAGATAAAATATCTAGAAAATAATTCAATACTAAATTGTTTTGAGAAATATGTCAAAACTGATAAAGCTATCTGTTTCTTAAAAATTTTAGAATCAGAAAAAAGATATTCATCTGTACGAGTAGTATTCCCCAAATTAGGTGGATAATTACGACGTATTTTAAGTAAGTTGTATTTATCGCTATAATCATCAACGTTATAATCAAAATCAAAAGATAACCATTCAGTGGGTTTGTAATTTAAATGGATATAATAAGTAATGCCTAAATCTCCTATGTCATTATTAAAATAACCTAGAGAGTAATCTAGAAAGAGGTTATAGGTAGGATCAGTTTGAAAATTAATTCGAAATTCATCTGATTCAGGTTTTTTAACTATTGGACTATCTCCAATATCTAAATAATCATAATTATAATCTAAGAATAACCAATCATCATAATGAGAAAATGTTTTTATATAGTTAAAAGTAAAAGTATAATTATTAATAAAGGTATTTGCCCAACTGAATGAGGCTGAAGAATTAAGTCTATCATTATCTGTATTTTTTGTTATTTTAGCTTGAATATTAAATGCTCTATAAATAGAATATTTAATAGGATTGTTTTCTGTAAATGCTAATCCAATATTTAAAAAAGAATAATCATTCCTTTGTAAATAGCCTGTATGATTAATATAAAAATTTTCATCATATCTTTGATAATTAATCCATAAATCAAAAACATTATTATTAAAAAAGTGATTGTTTATGCTATTTATAATATTTGTATAACTTAACTCATATGATTGACCTAAACCATTATGAGATATACGGTCTATTGAAGATAAAGCAATTTGTCCATCAATTTTCAATTTATTATCTAATAAATTAAATAGACCATCAACTGAATATGTTTTTGAGTAATCTTGAAAATCTTCATAAATAGTATTGGTAAAACCTAAATATGAATTATCATTGATAAAAGTTTTCTTTATTCTGCTTACAATAGTTTTAATTTTTTTATCTTCATCAATAGGATTTTCTATGGTTGATTGAGAAAATAATACATTATAGTAAAAATCATTATTGCCTGAACCATCAATTCTTAATGCATCATCAATAGATACATTAAGTAATTGATTATTATAAATTATGTTGCTACCTATTCTTTGAGAATAAAAAGTCTTAATTGGGGTAAAAAAGATATAGCTATTATTGATAAAAAAAGGTCTTTTCTCAATATAAAAATCTTCAAAAGATGTAAAATTAATATCTGAAACATTTTGTTCAATTTGCCCAAAATCTGGATTATGAGTATATGATAGGGTTAAATAATTATTAATAGAATAAT
>CAYOTG010000006.1:0-14411 GCA_964406825.1 uncultured bacterium | reverse complement strand
ATACCGAATGTATTAAAATTTTAAATGATTCAGGTAATAAAATCAAATGGGGTGAAGATTTTGGTTCTCCTGAAGAGACTTATATTGCTGAGCAGTTTGATAAACCTGTTATTGTTTATGGTTTTCCATCAGAAATTAAAGCTTTCTATATGAAGAGAGACTCTGGAAATGAAGATATTGTATTAGGTATGGATATCTTGGCACCAGAGGGTTATGGCGAAATTGTAGGTGGATCAGAAAGAGAAACTGATTTAGATATTCTTTTAGAAAGAATTAAGAATGAAAAATTAAATCAAGCTGATTATGAATGGTTCTTAGATTTAAGAAGATTTGGTTCTGTTCCTCACTCAGGTTTTGGAATGGGTGTAGAAAGAGTAGTAGCATGGATTTGTGGATTATCACATATTCGTGAAACAATTCCATTTGCAAGAACGATGACAAGATTAAATCCTTAAATGCCATTAGAACAAAAAATATCTTCATGGTTAAAGGATTATTTGTTGAGTAATCATTTAGATTCATTTGTAATTGGTGTTTCTGGAGGTATTGATTCTGCGGTTACATCAACATTGTGCGCTATGACAGGTTGTAAAACAATAGTGGTCACTATGCCTATTCATCAAAATCCAATTGAAACAGATAGAGGAGTAGAACATTGTTCTTGGCTCAAAAAAAAATATAAAAATATAGAAATCTTTAATATTGATCTTTCAGATTCATATGAGCAAATTAAAAAAAGCATTCCTGAAAAATTTAATAAACCCTTGGCATTAGCAAATACAAGAGCAAGAATAAGAATGTCTACATTATATTTAATTGCAGGAAGTTCAAAAGGACTGGTGGTAGGGACAGGAAATAAAATTGAAGATTTTGGAGTTGGGTTTTTTACGAAATATGGTGATGGAGGTGTAGACATATCACCTATTGCAGACTTAATGAAATCAGAGGTTTATGATTTAGGATATAAATTAAATATTATTTCTTCAATCATGAATGCCAAACCTACTGATGGTTTATGGGATGATGGTAGAACTGATGAAGATCAACTTGGCACATCTTATGATGAACTTGAATGGGCTATGAATTATAAGGATGAAGAAATTAATGAAAATCAACAAAAAATTCTTGATATTTATAATAAACATAGGAATGCTAATCTTCATAAGATGAAAGATATACCTATTTTCAAAAAAAAATAAATTTTTATTTAAATAAAGACTAAATGACTATTAGCAAAAGAAAAATATTCTTAATTGATGGTATGGCTCTAATATATAGAGCTCATTATGCAATGGTTTATAATCAATTAACAACATCCTCAGGTATGCATACATCTGCTATTTTTGGTTTTGTGAATTCTTTACTTAAAATTTTGAATGATGAAAAACCAGATTTTCTTGCAATATGTTCAGATACTAAAGCTCCTACTTTTAGACATATAAAATATGATGCTTATAAAGCTAATAGAAAACCTATGCCAGATGAATTGCAAGAACAGATTCCAGCTCTTTATAATATATTTGAACAATCTAATATTCCCCTTATAAAATTAGATTCATATGAGGCAGATGATGTAATAGGAACAGTTGCAAATTCAGTCGATAATAAAGAAAATCATATATACATTGTAAGTGGTGACAAAGATTTAATGCAACTTGTAAATGATTCCACAAGTGTATATTCTCTTGGTAATAAATTTAAACCCACAACAATTTACAATAAAAAGAAAGTGATAGATAAATGGCACTTACCACCAGATAAAATAATTGATTATTTAGCATTAGTAGGTGATTCTTCAGATAATATACCTGGTGTTGAAGGTGTAGGCCCTAAAACAGCAGTTAAGTTAATTAATGAATATAGTGATGTTGAGAATATATATGATTCATTAGATGAAATTAAAAATATCAAACTAAGAGAAAGATTATCTAACAGCAAATCTAATGCTTTATTATCTAAAGAACTAGTCACCCTAGATTTAAAGGTGCCAATCAAATTCAATCTAAATGAAATGAAAATCGATGGTTTTAATTTTAATCTTATGAAAGAAGAACTAAATAAAATTGAAATATATAATTTTGATTCTAGACTTGATAAATATCTTGATGGAGGATTAAGTATAGATACTTTTGAAACGGTTAAAGATTCTAAAACATATGTTTTAGTTAACGAAGATAAACAATTTGATAAAATGCTTACTGATATAAAAAAACATTCAATTATTTCTATTGATTTAGAAACTACCAGTTTAGATCCTATTGTTGCAGAAATTGTTGGAATATCATTGTCTGTTAAAGAAGACCATGGATATTATATCCCCTTTATATCTCCAGGAGAATTATTTCCTATAAAACCCGATGTGATTTTAAATAAACTATCATCAATATTTGAATCTCCATCGTATAAATTTATTGGGCAAAATTTGAAATATGATTTATTGATTTTAAAAAGATATAATGTAGATATTAAAAATATTTATTTTGATACTTATATTGCAGAAAGTCTTATTTCATCTGAAAGAACAAGTTATAAATTGGATAATCTTTCAATAGAGTATTTAGGGTATAAAATGCAGCCAATTGAAGATTTAATAGGAGATAAAAAGAAGGAACAGATTTTAATGTCTGAAATCCCCGTAAACAAAGTATGTTTTTATGCATGTGAAGATGCTGATATAGTCCTTAAAATTTATAATAAGCAAAAAAAGATTTTAGAGGAGATGGGACTTGATAAAATATTTTATAATATAGAAATGCCATTAATAACTGTGCTTATAGAAATAGAATATAATGGATTATTTATTGATGTTGATATGATTAATGATTTATCAAAAGATTTAAAAAAGAAATTAATAAAAATATCAGATAAAATATATTCGTATGCTGGTAAGGAATTTAATATTAATTCACCTAAACAACTTTCAGAGATTCTTTTTGATGATTTAGAATTAAAGCAAATAAAGAAAAGAAGCACAGCTTCAAATGTGTTGCAGATATTAAAAAATCATCATCCTATAGCTGAAGAATTATTAGAATATCGACATCTTAATAAATTGGTTAATACATATTTAGATACTTTGCCAACATTCATAAATAGTGATACAAATAGAGTTCATACAACATTTAATCAGGCAGTAGTATCTACAGGACGATTATCCAGTAATAAACCTAATTTCCAAAACATTCCTATTAAAACAGATATAGGTAAAAATATAAGGAAGGCATTTATTCCTCAACAGGATAATCATTATATATATTCTTTTGATTATTCTCAGATTGAATTAAGAATCCTTACTCATTTCACAAATGAAAATGAATTATTAAAAGCTTTTAATAATGAGGAAGATATCCATCTAAAAACAGCTTCACTTATATTTGAAATAGCTGAGGATCAAGTAGACTTTGGTAAAAGACAAATAGCAAAAACTATTAATTATAGTATTTTATATGGAGCTGGTCCATTTAGAATATCTCAAGAACTTAAAATTCCTATCAAAGATGCAGCAGAAATAATTAAAAATTATTTTAATAGTTATCCTAAAATTAAAAATTATATAGATAGTACTGTAGAATTTGGCGAAAAATATGGATTTGTAAAAACTTTAAATGGAAGGCAAAGGAAGGTGTCTAATATTTATTCATCGAATAAAAATGTTGTTGAAGCAGAAAAAAGAGCAATGATTAATATGCCAATTCAAGGGACTGCTTCAGAATTGATTAAAATTGCTATGATAAATATTAATAGAATATTTAAAGAGAAAGAAATGAATTCAAAAATGATTCTTCAGATACATGATGAATTATTATTTGAAGTTCCAGAAAATGAAATTAAAAGTGTACATAAAATTGTAACTTCAGAAATGGAAAATGCAATCGATTTTAATGTCCCGATAAAAGTCGATTCTAATTATGGAAGTAGCTGGTTCGAGGCCCATTAAAGCTAAATGTCTAATAAAAAGTTAATTATAGGGATAGATGGAGGAGGAACTAAAACCACATGCATTTTATTTGATAGTAAAGGTAATACTATAGATGCTCTTCATGATAAAGGATCAAATCTATATGTTTACAAAAAAGAAAGTTTAGCCATAATACTGGGTTCAATCCATTCTATATTAGAAAAAAATAAATTCAATATTGAAGATGTACATGCATTTGGAGTTGCTATAGCTGGTATATCTGATCTTAGCCAAAGAGAACTTTTACTCAAAGAGTTAGATAGAATAAATATAACAAAGAAAACTATTTTGTTATCAGATGTAGAAGCTGCATATAGGATACTATGTCCTAATAATATTGGATTATTAGTTAATATTGGTACAGGTATTATTTGTTTTGCTAAGGATAAAGATGGAAAAATTATTAAGGAGGCCGGAAATGGACATGATAAAGGTGATTTGGGAAGTGGCTACTGGCTAGGCAAAGAAATTTTTTATAAATTAATATTAAATGAAGCATTAGTTTTTGAAGATGAAGATTTAACTCAAATTTTCAATATTATTACTGCACGATTTAAAGTGGAAACATTTCGAGATTTATATGATAAAATAGAAAGAGGCGATGATTTATTTGTACCTTTAGCATCTTTAGGAGAAGATACAATAGATTTAGCAGAATCAGGGAATGACGTAGCTTTATCAATTGTTCAAGAAGGAACAAGATATGCTTCTGATTATATTATCAGAATGAGTGAAAGGTTAGGGCTGATAACTTCCAATGATATTATTATTGCAATTAATGGGAGTGTAATCAAAAATAATTTTTATAGACAATTATTAGAAGAATCTTTACAATTTGAATTTAAAAATATACATTGGGTATCATCACCTATATCTTCAGCTTATGGAGCAGGTTTGATAGCTGCAACTTATAACAATATGAATATATCAGTTAAAGAAATAATAGAAAAGAATAAAAATTGAGTTTACCCATTGCCACAATAAATATGAAGTATCTCAAACATAATATAAATTATTTACAATCTATATCAGATGATGCAGAATTATATCCAGTTATCAAAGCAAATGCTTATGGGCATGGCTTTAAACAGGTAGCACAAGAATTAGACAAAAATAATATAAAGGGTGTATGTGTTGCAACTATTAATGAATTACAAAATCTAGTTGATTTGAAGGTGAATTACTCTATACTGCATTTGGGTAAAATAGCTTTTTCTGATTTATTATTGTACGAACATGATAATGTTATTGCTACAATAAACTCAATAGATGATATAAATAAAATATCAGCATTATATAAAGAGGATAAATGTATTAGAACTCATATTAAAATAGATTCAGGTATGACTAGAATGGGATGTTCTATTGATGAGTTTGATGATATCCTAAAGAAATGTTTAAGTATGAAAAATATAAGCTTAGAAGGGGTTTATTCTCATTTAGCTAATTCTGATAATAAGAATGCTCAATTAAATCAGAAGCAAATTGATTTATTTGATAGGGTTGTATGCAAAATTAAAAATCAAAATATCAATAATATTAAATTTCATATATTAAATAGTGGAGGACTATTTAATTATGGTAATTATAAATATGATTTAATAAGAACAGGTATATCTATGTATGGTATTTCTCCATTGGGTATTCATAATGATAACTTAAAACCTGTTATGGAATTTAAAGCTCCTGTAGTACTTATAAGATATATAAATAAAGGAACTATGATAGGCTATGGTAATTCTTATGAGGCAAAAAGGGATATGAATATAGCTATTATACAATGTGGTTATGGTGATGGTATTCCATTTGAATACTCAAATAAAGGATTTGTATATTATAATAAATCTAAAATCCCAGTAATAGGCAGGGTCTCTATGGATTTAATATCTATTGATATTACAGATATAGATATTGAAATTAATGACTATGTGACATTATGGGGTTCTATTTTAGATATAGGTAGTAGACTAGAATATATAGCAAAATTTTTTAATAATATACCCTATACATTTATTACTGGGATTACCAATAGAGTTAAAAGAGAATATATTTATGAATAAAATTATTTATTTATTATTGTTGTTAGGTCTTATATATCCAAAGGATTTTATTTGCCATGAAGATTCTGAAGAATTTTATTGTAGAGATGAATTCCAAAGTATGAGCCTTAAAGATAAAATAGCACAAATGATAATTGTTCGTATAGATGGAGAATTTCATAATAATGAAAATTGGCGTAAAAAAAATATTATGAGATTAATAAAAAATAAACATATTGGCGGTTTGGCAACTTATACAGGTAGTGTCCATGGTACATTCTATAATTTAAAAGAGTTTCAAGAAACATCTAATATTCCTCTATTTATTGCAGCTGATTATGAACGTGGTGTTGGTCAGTTTCTAGATGACGGAACATTGTTTCCTAGTAATATGGCTGTAGCTGCTACAGATAATCCTGAAAATGCATATAAACAAGGAGAAATTTCAGCTATTGAGGCTAAAGCTATTGGTGTTAATATGATATTTGCACCAGTATTGGATATAAATAACAATCCTGATAATCCAATTATAAATTTTAGATCATATGGAGATAATGCAGAAACAGTTATGAAATTTAGTTTACCCTATATAGAAGGTATTCAAAACCAAGGTATCATTGCTTGTGGAAAACACTTTCCTGGTCATGGTGATACTGATACGGATAGTCATACAAGTTTACCTGTTATTAATAAAAAAACTAAAGATTTATTTAATGAAGAATTATTGCCATTTAAGAATGCATGTTTAAAAGGCATTCGATCTATAATGGTTGCACATATTTTATTCCCTGATTTAGATAAAGATAATCCTGCAACATTTTCTAAAAAAATAACTGAAAATATATTAAGAAATAGATGGAACTATGATGGACTCATTATAACTGATGGTCTTGAAATGGGAGCTCTCTCTAGTTACACTTGGCATGGAGAAGTTGCAGTTAGAGCAGTAGAAGCTGGCGCAGACATCCTTTTATTACCTGTTGATAATGATGAAGCTATTAATTCTATTTTTAAAGCTGTGAAATCAGGAAGAATTAGTGCTAGTAGAATTGAGCAATCATTTAATAGAATTATTAATGAAAAAGAAAAAGCAGGCTTATTTACAAATAAAAATAATAAATGGAATATAGTAGAAGACAAAGTTGAAATTTATAAGCATACAAAAGTATCAAAAAACATAGCTAATCAATCCATTACATTAGTGAAAAATGATGACAATATTATTCCTCTTGATATTAAAAAACATGATAAGGTAACCCATATTATGTTATCTATGGATGAGGGCATACGTTCTAGATTTACAAGTTATGCATCGAATATTAAAAAAACACATGGTAATGTTGAGGAGATTGTGATTCATGATAAGTTATCACGATTAGCTATAAAAGATGTCTTGCAAAAAGTTAAAAAGACAGATCTTGTTATTATATCAATGCTTATAAGAATTAAAATGGATAAAGGAGTATCAACAATTGATGAAACACACAATGAACTTATTAAAAAAATTAGTAAATTAAATATTCCTATTGTAGGTTTGAGTTTCGGTAGCCCTTATTTACCAGAATATAAAAATATAGATTCATATATATGTACATATGGGTATGGATCTATATCATTAAATGCTGCTAGTGATGCTATTTTTGGTCGTATAGATATCAATGGGAAATTACCTATTAATTTAAATGAAAAATATAAAAGAGGTCATGGCATATCTATCAAAAAGCTATCTAATGTTTTTAAAAAACATTTAAACATGGATTTAGAGTCATTTTCTTTTATAGAATATGCTATTAATGATAGCATTTTTCCTGGAGCACAACTCTTCATATCCAAAGGAAACAAAGTACTTGTTAATAGGGGGTTTGGAGCACTCTCTGATGATATTGATAGTCCTGAAGTTACTACAAACACAATCTATGATGTCGCTTCATTAACTAAAGTGTTATCAACAATCCCTGTTACTATGAAATTTATCGAAAAAAAAAAGTTAAGTCTTAATTATCTGATATCTGATTTTTATCCAGAATACAGTGTTCCTGATAAAAAAGATATAAGCATCAGACATCTTTTAACCCATACTTCAGGATTAAAAGACTATGTTGAATACTATAAGTTTAAAAATTTTAACCGAAAAAAAATAATTAAAGATATAGTTGGAATGCCATTAGAATATAAACCAGATTCTAACACAATCTATAGTGATCTAGGTATGATTCTTATGTTAGATATTATTGAGAGAGTTACTGGTGCTAAACTAGATTATTTATCTAACAAATATTTTTATAAACCACTTGGCATGAAAAATACTTTTTTTAATCCTCCTCAAGAGTTAATAGACAACATTGCTCCAACAGAAGATGACAACTATTTTAGAAAGAAGCTATTAAAAGGTGTTGTACATGATGAAAATGCGTATCTATTAGGAGGTGTTTCAGGTCATGCAGGTTTATTTTCAACAGCAGAAGATATAGGAATTTATTCTAAAATGCTTATAGATGGTGGATATCATCTGGGTACTAGATATTTTGCAAGGAATATGATTGCTCAGTTTACTAAAAGACAAAATATTACAAAAAACTCTGATTATGCATTAGGTTGGGATACGCCATCTCAAAATGGTAAGAGCTCTGCAGGAGATTATTTCTCGAAATTGAGTTTTGGACATTTGGGGTTCACAGGAACATCTATGTGGATAGATCCTGAAAATGAAATTATAGTAGTCCTATTGACAAACAGGGTATATCCTACAAGGAATAAAGAAAATATTAAGAGTAAAATGTATCATTTCAGACGAGATTTTCATAATAATGTAATGAAAGAGATTTTAGGATTTTAATATGAATATTTTAGATATAAGTATTATTGCTTTTTTTCTGATATTTATATGCTTATTTGGTATATATCAATCTTACAGTAATAAATCTCAAAAGGATTTTTTCTTAGCTGGAAAAAATGTGAGTTGGATTACAGCCATGTTTTCAATTGTTGCTACAGAAACTTCAGTCCTCACTTTTATCAGTGTTCCCGGGATAGCATATAGAGGAGATTGGACTTTTTTACAGTTATCTATTGGATATATTGTTGGTAGATTATTAGTTAGTTTCCTCTTAATACCATTATATTTCAAAAATAGTATTGTTTCTATCTATGAAATATTAGACTCTTCCTTTGGACCTTCTGTTCAAAAACTTGCTTCAGCAACATTTTTAATTACTAGAGTATTCGCTGATGGTGTAAGATTTGCAGCCATAGCAATAGTGATTCAAGCTATTACAGGTTGGTCAATACCTTTATCTATTTTATTAGTAGGTGTTATAACTCTTGTTTATACAGTTTTAGGTGGATTAAAAGCCGTTATGAAAATTGATGCTTTTCAATTTATTATATATTTAGTCAGTGCAGTAATTTGCATGTACTATTTATTCCAATCTATTGATTTAACATTTACATCATCACTTAGTTATTTAAATAGTTATAATAAATTGAAAGTTTTTGATTTTTCGGGCCATCTTATTTATAAACCTTTTATGTTCTTTTCTGCTATTATTGGTGGAGCCATGTTATCTTTCTCATCACATGGAGTAGATTATATGATGGTACAAAGAGTATTGGCTACTAAAGATATCTCCTCAGCAAAAAAAGCAATGATAGGTAGTGGCATATTTGTGTTATTGCAATTTTCTCTCTTTTTATTTGTCGGTTCACTATTATATATTGCAACAGATTGTATGACCTTAGATAAGAATCAGGAAATTTCTTATATAATTCGTAATATTTTACCAAATGGTATGAAAGGTATAGTCGTTGCTGGAATTTTATCTGTTGCAATGTCAACATTGAGTTCATCTATTAATTCATTATCTTCTTCTACTATCAATGATTGGTTTCCTAAGTTAAATTCTATTAAACATTCACAATTTGTTTCACTTTTTTGGACAATAATTCTTATCCTTACTGCATTATATTTTAGCAACCCAAATGATCCTTTACTAATAATAGGCTTGAAAATTGCGTCTTTTACATATGGGTCATTATTAAGTTTATTTTTACTGTCTAGGTTTGCTAAAAATATTGATAATCAGAGTATCTTTATTGGTTTTGTATCAGGAATAATAGTAGTGTTTTATTTTATTAAATTTGATATTGCTTGGACTTATTATATTTTAGGAAGTGTTATTATGAATTTATCGGTGGTTATACTATTAAAATATTTTAGTCATTTTATTATTAGAATTATTGCAATTTTGATAATCTTATTATCTTGTATCCCCTTATTATTATCAAATGAAGAACAGAGCTATCAAAAAACAAAAATTTTGGATTATAATATGAAAGCTAGCTGTTATAGTGATAGTATATGGTATGGATATGATGTTATGACGACTCACTATAATAAATTTAAAGATATTCTAAATATAGGAATAGTTGTTAACCATACCAGCAGTATGATTAACATAGATGAGAATAAAAAAAATATAGAAGTAAATTTAGGTAAAAGTCACTTATACGTTAAAAAAATATTTACTCCTGAACATGGTCTTAATAATGATTATCAAGCAGGAGAAAAAATAATGGGTGATATGAGCTATAATATTCCAATTATAAGTCTTTATGGTGATAATTTTAAGCCTACAGAAAAGGATTTAGAAGGCTTAGATGCTTTGGTTTTTGATATACAGGATATTGGTAGTAGATATTATACTTATATCAGTACATTGACTAATATAATGGGTGTTTGCAGTGAATTTGATTTACCTCTTTATGTTTTAGACCGTCCTAATCCAATAGGGGGCAATGTATCAGGACCTATTTTAGATATGGATTATTCTTCATTTGTCGGTATGCATCCAATACCCATTGCTCATGGTATGACTATAGGTGAAATTGCATATATGATAAATGAATTAAATTGGATTGATAGTTATGTAGATTTGAGAATAGTCAAGATGGAAGGATGGAATAGACAGATGTATTTTGAAAATACAGGAAAAAAGTGGATATCTCCTTCTCCCAATATACCAAATAATAAAACTGCTTTTATTTATCAAGGTACTTGTTTGATAGAAGGAACAAATCTATCAGAAGGCAGAGGAACAGATATGCCTTTTAGCTATATAGGTGCTCCTTGGCTTGATTCTAAACAGCTTTTAGATAAATTATCTGAATTAAATCTTAAAGGAGTTCAGTTTTATAGAAAAGATTTTACTCCACGGTTTATTCCAAGTAAGTCAACCTATCCTAAATATAAAGATCAAAAATGTATTGGAATTGGAATTAATATAATTGATAAATCTCAGGCTTCTCCACTATTGATTACTGTTAATATTATAGATATAATTTCTGAAATTCATCCTAATGATTTTAAATTCAATTCGAATAATTTTATTGATAAATTATATGGTTCAGATATGTTAAGAAAAATTATTTTATCGGATGATGATACAAAGATTTTATTTGAAAAATGGAATAAGGATCAAATAGAATTTAAAAAAACGAGAGAACCCTTTTTACTTTATTGAAACTGGAAGGATAATATGAATACTTTAGATATTAGTATAGTAGTAATTTATCTATCTTTGATATTTTTGATGGGTTTATACACTCATCGATATATTAATAATTTTTCTGATTTTATGATAGCAGGAAGAAATGTGAATCTTGCATTATCTGTTGTAACCATGTTGGGTACGGAATTAGGATTGATAACAGTCATGTATACAGCGCAAACAGGTGTAAATGGATTGTTCGCTTCTTTTCATATTGGTTTAGCAGCTTTTTTAGTTACTATGATTGTTGGTCTAACAGGTTTTGTTATTGTTAGACTAAGAGCTCTTGAAGTTAAAAGTATTCCCGAGTATTATCAATTACGTTTTGGTAAAAAAGTTAGAGTTCTAGGTGCTATCTTATTAGTTTTGGGTGGGGTGCTAAACATGGGCCTATTTTTAAAAGTTGGTGCTATATTTATACAAACTATATTTGGTCTTGAATCGGGTACCACTTTAATTATGGTAATGTTTATATTACTTGTTTTAGTGCTTATATACACTATCAGTGGTGGAATGATATCTGTTATAGTTACAGATTATATACAATATATTATTTTATCAATAGGTCTTTTAGTTACTGTTTTTTATTCTATTTCTACTCTAGGATGGACTGATTTATTTTTATCATTAGAAAATCTTAATGTACATAAAGAAATATCTAAAGATGTATATAATCCTATTAGTAGTATGGGGCCTGCATATATATCTTGGCAGGTTGTTCTTGGATTTGTGAGTGCTGTTATTTGGCCAACAGCTATTACTAGAGCATTATCTATTAAAAATGTTAATATAGTCAAATATCAATACACTTGGTCATCCATTTCCTTTTTAATAAGATTTATAATACCTTGTTTCTTAGGTATTTGTGCATTCGTTTATTTTAATGGTAATGTTGAATCTGATAATACTTTAGCATTGATGCCAAGATATTTGTATCATATCCTCCCTTCTGGTATGTTAGGTATTGTTGTAGCTGGAATGTTAGCTGCATTTATGAGCACACATGATAGCTATCTATTATGCTGGAGTACTATTATTACTAATGATATTATCGAACCTCTATCAAATCGTAAAATAGCTTCAAGAACTAAAATTATGTTAACTAGATTTATTATTTTAATATTAGGTATATATGTTTTTTATTGGGGTATGTTTTATGAGGGGGGTGATGCTATTTGGGATTACCTTGGTATTACTGGAGCAATATATTTTACGGGAGCTATATCAGTAGTTGTTTTTGGATTATATTGGGATAGGGCAAGTTCTACGGGAGCAATGCTAGCACTTTTAGGTGGATTATCATCTATCATAGGCCTTGAACCCATCAGATTATTTTTAGGTATTAATGTAAGTAATCCCGCTGTTATAGGTCTTATTACACTTGGACTTAGTGTATTACTTATGATTATAGGATCTCTTATTTGGCCAGACAGTAAGAATAAATACATATTTCCAAAGAAAAGCTTAGAGAACCAAGACAATATAATAAAAAAATATTATGTAAATGAATTCGTTGTTATTTTAATATTTTTATTAAGTTATGTTATGTATGGTCCTCAAAACTCTTTTCTTCAGAGTTATATCACTTGGAAGCTTGCTTGGCAATCATTGTTTGTTTTAACAATTGTATTATTTATTTTAATGTTTATTAGATTTACCTATGGCGGTTTTAAGGACCTTCAAGCCCTATTGATTGATAATGTTGAAAAATAATAATTATAAGAGAACTATTTTTTCATGGTCAATCTATGATTTCGCCAATCAGCCTTTTACCACAATAACGATTACATTTATATATTCTGTATTTTTTGCTAAGTTTATTTTTACAGGTGAATTTAAAGAAGGAACAGAACTATGGGCTATGGCAATCACTATTTCTTCTCTTGTTATTGCTTTCTTATCTCCGGTAATGGGGGCTATAGCAGATAATGGGGGATATAGAAAACTATTTTTGATTTTTTGGACATGGGTATGTATTATTTTTTCTTTTTGTCTGTACTTTCCAACGCAAGGTGATGTATTTAATGCCTTATTATTTTTCTGTATTGCAAATATCGGTTTTGAAATGGGAGGTGTTTTCTTAAATGCCTATTTACCTGAGATTGCTCCTAAAGATAAAATAGGTAGAATTTCTGGATATGGATGGTCGTTTGGCTATATTGGAGGGCTTGTAGCCCTAGGTGTTTGTTATGCTTTGTTTATGTCTCCATCCTCTCCCATAATTGAGTTTTTAGATTTGGAAACAGGAGAAAACTATAGAATTATTAATGTTTTTATAGCTATATGGTTTGCAATATTTTCTATACCCACATTTTTATATGTTAAAGATAATAGGAAAAAGAAAAAGTTATCAAAAAAAATTATATCTGATTCTTTTAAAAATATTAAGCAAACATTTAATCAAATCAAAAAATATAAAGAGTTAACCAAATTTTTAATTGCTAGGATTGTATATAATGATGCAATAATTACAGTTATTTTTTTTGGAGGACAATATGCTACCGATCAATTTAAATTTGAAACAGGGGAGTTATTTTTATTTGCAATTGTTTTAAATGTATTTGCAGGTATAGGTGCTTTCTTATTAGGCTTCCTTGATGATATTCTAGGGGGAAAAAAGACCATACAGATTACTAATTTTGGGTTTGTTATTGCATGCCTAATTGCTTTTTTAGCTCCCCTGTTTATATATGGAGAATCTCTTTTTTGGTTCGCAGGTTGTTTGATTGGAATATTTATGGGCCCTAATCAGGCTTCAAGCAGATCATTGATGGGAAGGTTGATTCCTAAAAGTAAAGAAAATGAATTTTATGGATTTTTTGCATTTTCAGGGAAGGCTACTGCATTTTTAGGTCCATTACTTTTTCA
>CAYOTG010000005.1:1360-14620 GCA_964406825.1 uncultured bacterium | reverse complement strand
GTTCAGCATCAACAAATGCAACTGGAGGACCAATATTTTGAATTGCTAAGCCAAAATTATGCTGAGAAAACTTTCCGAATTTTTGTAAAAATGATACATCAAAAGCAACATCTGTTGAATAAGGACGTCCAACTTCACCTTGTGTAGTAAATGGCGCTAATTTTTGGTGATAAACCTTAAAATTAAAACCAACGGCTGACTTTGAAGCAATTCTGGTACCATAGCTACCTGTTAAACAAATATCAAAACTCTTAAATGTGCCAAAATTAAACTCTTCACCTGGACCATCACCTGTATGCTGTTGTTCTCCAAGATTTATATAAATAAGATGTCCTCCAAATCCAGTTCCATTTTTAGAATTGGTATAACCTATAAAGTCATAAAAAATATCACTGACAAGATTTGGTAACCAATTAACATGCTGAAGAACTACATTTTGACCATCCATAAACGCTAACCCTGCTGGATTATAATATGTAGCATAGGCATCATTAGCTTTTGCTACTTGTGCTTCTCCTGTACCCTGTGCAGCTGCACCAGGATTTATAAGTAACCAAACTGCTCCCGCCTCACTCACACAAAATAGATATGAAAATATAAAATTAAAAATTATTATACTTTTGACTAACTTATTCATAATATTCTCCGAATTAAAATAAAAAAAAACCGGGTTATCTATACCCGGTTCGGTTATAGACACCTGTTAGGATTGCTTTCCAATTTTATAATAAATAACTATATATTTCTAACCTGCAAACCTATTAACAAATATCTATATTAATTCTCCAATAATTTTAAACTGCTTTTAATTTACACATTATAAATAAAAATGTGCAATAATATTATTATATTCTCTAAACAGATAAAAAGTTCCAAATCATTTATTCTTAGCATCTTCACGCTTAGCTGCAAAATATGCTCTAATATATTTTTTGGGGTTATCTTGAACATCCTTAGTAAAAGATCTTGCTTCTGTTATAAGTCCATTTGTATTCGATACTAAACTTGTAATCTCAACATACAACTGATCATCATCAATTAATTTGGCTAGAGTACCTTCTCCATTATTAATATTATCAACTATATTTTCAATTTTAGCTGACAATGTACTTATTTTAGAAGATACTTCAGGTAAATCTACAGTAAAATCACTTATATTTTCAATAGCCATAGATATGTTGTCTGATTGTTCTTCTATCAACAATTCTAATGAACCTGAGACCTTATTAACATTAGATAATATCAAATGTAAATTATCTTTATCTTCAGTAGTGATAATATCCTGATTAGCTGATATAAACAATTCTAAATCTTTTGTGAATTTATTGAAACTTTCTACAGCTTCAATAACTTGATTTTTTTGTTCTACTCCAAAAGTTTCATTTAATGTTCGTGCAAAATCACCAATATCTTGAGTTAGAGAAACTACTTCTGAATTTTTACCTGATACAGTATCTCCATTTAAGATAAATTTATTGGTATCTTTCCCAGGATAAATTGTTAAATGTTTACCTCCCATAATATCTTCTGATGTTATTTCAAACCTAGAATCAATAGGAATACTGTTTTTAAACATATCACTTATTGATACATCTAGAATAATATTTTGCCCAATAATATTCGTTGCCTTAACATAGCCTATTTTTTTACCAAGCATTCTAACATCATCACCATTGTCAATACCTTGAGAATTTTTAAAAATGATTTTGAAAGAAATAGATGATTGTTGAAAACTTTCGTCCTGTAAATACTTAATCCCATAAAAAAACAAAATAAAACTCACACATGTAAGTATTCCAATCCAAAATAATTTAATACTCTTTGTCATATCTTGTTCCATTTATTCTTCTCCTTTTACAAAATGTTTAATAAACTTATCATTACTTTTAAATAACATTTCAGTTTTATCATTAAATATAATATTTCCTTCATGTAACATGATTACTTTATTTGAAACAAATTTTAATGTTTTCATATCATGTGTAACAACAATTGATGTAACTTTCTTCTTCTCACTAACTTTTTTAATTAAGTGATTGATTTTATCTGTTGTAATAGGATCAAGTCCTGTGGTAGGCTCATCATATAATATATATTCAGGATTAATAGCAATAGCTCTAGCTATCCCTACCCTCTTTTTCATTCCACCAGAAATCTCAGATGGCATTAAATGTTTAATATCATTTAATTCTACTAAATCTAAGCTTTTATCAATACGATTTGGTATATTTTTATCTGATAGATTAGTTAAACTTTTAATGGCTAATATTATATTATCTCCAATAGTCATTGAATCAAATAATGCTCCAAATTGAAATACCATTGCCATTTTTTTCCTAATACCTTGTAGCTCATTATAGGAAACATTATTAAGCAATATATTATCTACAGAAACATTACCAGAATCAGGTTTTAATAATCCATTTAAATGCTTTAACAAGACACTTTTTCCTGTACCACTCTGTCCTATAATTGCAACAGAATCTCCATTAGATATATCAAATGATATATTATTAAGTATATTTTTATCTGAAAAACTTTTATTAATTTCTCTAACTTTAATCATAACAATACTTCAGCTAATAAATAATCTAATATCACAATACTAACACATGATGCAACGACTGTATTCATTGTTGATTTACCAACACCCTGAGCACCACCTGTAGTATAAAAACCAAAATAACAAGCTATTGATGTAATAGTAAAACCAAAATGAAAAGCTTTTATTAATCCAAATACTGCATCCCATGGATTAAACCATGATTTAAGGCCCTTTATAAATTGATAAGAATTAATATCTAAAGTAGTTATACAGGCAACTAATCCACCAAAAATACCAAAAAAATCAGCAATAATTATAAGCACAGGAAACATAACCAAACCGGCCAAAACCCTTGGAACAATTAAATAAGCTACTGGATCTATTGATAAGGTTTCTAAAGCATCAATTTGTTCAGTTACTCTCATTGTTCCAATCTCTGCAGCTATATTAGCACCTACCCTACCAGCTAATACTAGACCTGTTATCATAGGAGATAATTCTAGTATAACACTTTCTCCTACGATTCCTCCAATATACCATTTAGGAACTAGGCTTGTTGTCATCTGATATGCACCTTGTACAGATGTAACCATACCTGAAAAAAAACTTGTAATAATTACTATAGGAATTGATTTTGATCCAATTATAATCATTTGATTTACAATATTTGAAGTATAATTATGCCATGAATCTACCGATCTAAACATTTTTGCCATCAGCATTAAATACTGACCTATATATTCAAAAAACAAAGTTATTTTTTTAATTGGATAGTTAAATATAGTAAACATGGGAAATAATAATAATATAAACTATTTAATTACAAGAAAGTTTTAAAATAAAATTCAAACTAAATTTTTATATAATTTAAAAGATGTGCATAAATTTCGGACTTCTTTATTAACTTCTTTTATAGTGGAATCATTTTCTATATTAGATAAAACTTTATCTATTAATTCTGCAATAAGCATCATTTCATCATTCTTCATTCCTCTTGTTGTTAGTGCTGGAGTCCCTATTCTAATACCACTTGTTATAAATGGACTTTTTTGATCATATGGAATCATATTTTTATTCGTTGTAATGCCTGCTTCCTCTAATTTTATTTCAGCTAATTTTCCAGTTATATTTTTATCTGATAAATCAATTAATATTAAATGTGTATCAGTTCCTCCAGAAATAAGATTATAGCCTAAATCTTTCATGGATTGGGCTAAAGTATCAGCATTAGATATTATCTGTTTACAATAGTCTGTATATTCTGGTTTTAAAGCTTCTTGAAATGCTACAGCCTTTCCAGCAATTACATGCATTAGAGGTCCTCCTTGTATACCCGGCATAACGGCACTATCAACTAATTCAGACATCTTTTTTATTCTACCTGATTTTGGAGCTCTAATATTCCATTCATTATTTAAATCTTTTCCAATTAAGATAATACCACCACGTGGTCCTCGAAGAGTTTTATGTGTTGTAGATGTTACAACATCACAATATGGCCAAGGTGATGGATGTAAACCTGAGGCTACTAAACCTGATGGATGAGCTATATCAGCCATTAAATAGGCACCTACTTCATCTGCTATTTTTTTAAATTCATTAAACTCAATAAATCGAGGATATGCACTACCTCCACAAATAATAAGTTTTGGTTTATGCTCTTTAGCTAATTTTAATACTAAATCAAAATCAACTCGTCCAGTCTCTCTATCTACATTATATGATATAAAATTGTATAACTGGCCAGAAAAATTAACTTTACTACCATGTGTCAAATGACCACCATGCGCAAGATTTAAACCCATAACTACATCCCCAGGCTTTAAAAATGTTAAATAAACAGCCATATTAGCCTGAGAACCAGAATGGGGCTGTACATTAGAATATTCTGCATTGAAAAGCTCCTTGCATCTAGCCTTAGCCATATTTTCTACTTTATCAACAGCATTGCAACCTCCATAATATCTCTTACCTGGATAGCCTTCTGCATATTTATTTGTTAAAATACTACCAACAACTTCGAGCACATTTTGACTGGTAAAATTTTCTGAGGCAATCATTTCTAATGTATATCTTTCCCTATTAAGCTCTTCATCAATAGCATCATATAATTCTGTATCTATATTTTTATTTATATTTTTCATTTTTAACATTCTTCTATTTTATTGATTCTTCTCAAATGTCTACCACCTTCAAAATCTGTTGAAAACCATACTTTAGTTATTAATTTAATGTCTTCAAACGAGGTAAATCTAGCACCTATAGCTAAAATATTAGCATTATTATGCTTTCTACTCATTTCTGCATGTTCAATACTTGTGCATAAAGCGGCTCTAATACCCTTGATTTTGTTAGCAGCAATAGAAATACCTATACCTGAACCACATATAACAATACCTTTATCAACTTCCTTATTACTAACTAATTTACCTACCATATGTCCATATTCAGCATAGTCTACAGAATCTTTTGAATTAGTACCTACATCAATTACTTTAAAGCCTAATTCAGATTCTATAAATCTTACTAAATTATTTTTTTCATTATAAGCTGCATGATCACATCCTATTGCTATTTTCATTTTTTTCTACTCACCTCTCTATTTTTTATAAAACCATAACAATCAGAGCCCTTTCTATTTATACATTCATCACTATCTGGTGACATTGTAGTAAATTTTTCATCAATCATAAACCAAGCACCTACACTTGTTATATATTCTCCTTCAATCAAACTATTTCTAGATCTCTTGCCATTGATATGTTTATATTCATATGCTTTACCATAATCTTCTGCGGCTAATTCATATATAACTCTATCACAAAAATCTAAATCATCTGAGGCATAATAATCAGCAAGATTTTTTAATACCTCAGCTCTTTGATAGTAGGATTTTTTATTATTTTGTCCCAATGCAATAGCCTTATTAGCCGTAGAATAAGCCTCCTTATATTGATCAATGTTTATATAAGCTTTAGATAATTTTATTAGATATTCAGTATTGCTATCATTCTGCTCCACTAATTTTTCTAAATATTTTATAGCTTTTTTATCATCTGAATTTTTAATATGTATATCAGAAATTTTCTTTAAAAGTCGCTTATTACTATCGTGGTATAATAAAATTTCTTCTGCAACCTCACCTGCTAATTCATAATTTTCATTAATCATTAAACTTTCCAAATATGCAAGACCATATTCTAAATTACCTGGATCTTTATTCCATCGGTCCTTATCAACATCAGAAGCATCTTTTCCTAATTTTTCAAATGCTTTTTTCTTATCAGATATAGCTTGTTGATTTCCAGAATCTATTTTTAATATTTGGTTAATAACTATAATCTGTTCTTCGTACATTTGATTTAGCTTATATGCAGAACTCATTCTTTCTAGAGCAGAAATATTTTGAGGGTTAATTTCCAATAGCCGTTCTAAAAAATATAAATGCTCATCTAATTTTTTTGTGTCTCCATTTCTGATTTCCTTGTTTGATGAATATGCAGCCCAATCTAAAAGCTCTTCACTATTTGGGAACTCTTTAAGACCTTTTTTAAAAACCCATGTACTGCTATCGGGTTTTCCAAGTTTGTCATATGCTCGACCATATAATATATAAATATTTTCTTCATCGTCAGTTGCACAATCACAAAGAATTAATTCATAAGCCTTTTCAATAACATCATTCCAAAGACCTTGAACCCAATTATTTTCTAAAAACTGTCTACTTCCTTCACATATGGGGTATTCTCCTCTACGAGGTTTTTCTCCACCACATATCATTATTTTTTCATCCCATTCTTGTAAAAAAACCATATTTAAAAATAATATACAAAGTATTATTTTTTTTATATTCATGCTTATTCCCTTTCTTTAACAAACCAATCATTATTACTAATAATTGAAAAAGTTAATTTATAATATTTTTCATTTGAAAACTCATCAAACTCAGAAAATCTTTTACCAAATTGCATACTAATATTAAATGAATCCTTACTTAAATAGTCTAAACCAATACCTAGTGTAAAACCAATATCATTTAATGATGGGCTATAATCACTAGAACTATAAGTTCTATTATAAAAACCTAAATTATAATTTATTGAATTAATATTTGTCCCTTTAATTTCATTGTTTTTATAAAATATTCCATAGTGTGTAGATTGCATATCTAAAGAAGGTTTATTAAAAATATCTACTATATCTGAACAATCAAATGTATTATAGTTTTGAAATTCAATGATATATCCAAAACTATCATAAATATAAGATTTCAAACCTAATCCATATTCATTATATCCATCAATTAAATATTCTACAGAATCAAAATTATCATAATTAGTGTCTACTTCCAATTGATCAGATTCTCCATAATAAAAAGCCAGAATGTTATTTGACGAAAATTTAAACCTGCCATCTACAGAATAAGTATAAGATGAATAATTAAACTTATTTTGTCTTGGCTCACCACCAAACCATGTTGAACCTATTTCTTCACCATTGATATCAAAATCAACACTATAAAAGTTTAGTGTATCCTTTCTTATAAAAGTTCCAAATAATTTCCCTACTTTAAAACCTAATGAAATTTTATCAGTGATTTTAGATGATATAGAGGCAGAAAATTCTGATATACCGCCACTGAAATCATAAGAACTCTTGTACTTCACTGGGTCATTAGCGCCATCACCATCAGTATCTATATGCGAAACATCAGCACCTAAAAAAGTATATTCACTCTCATTCATATGAATTACACTACGTAGAACTGGTTTTATACCAAGCATGAAATATTGATTATTTGTAATAGGGAATCCAAAAGAAACATGGTTGAAATTATTAGAGCTTAACTTATTGATATATTTTGTACTCAAATCATTAAATGACATAGTCATTGCTAAACTGGCTTGTTGATTATTATGATATGTTGAAGGTGATGAGAGTACAATATTATTATTTGAGAATAACCTTGATTCTCCAAGCGATGTTCCTCCTGCATCAAATGAAGTAATAGCTTCACCAAATCCATACAGAGACAAAGATGATGTTTGAGAAAAAATAATATTAAGAAATAATATAAAAACTAAATGTTTCATTCAGAATAAAAAATATCAATTTGAGGCAGTGATAATTCATCTATCACTACTGTAGTAAAAATATTGGAATAACTGTCTAAGGATATTTCTAAATGATACATGATTGTATCTAAAACATCATCAGAATCAAGAAATAGTTGTTCCGATTTTTCTAGAATTTCATTAAGTAGTTTTCCAATAGGAACTAAGATTTCTTCTGTATCATTATAAATATATTGAGGAGATACAAAATCTTCAATTAATATCAAGTCGCCAATATTACCTGTAAAATTAATTTGGACACCCTCTTCTTCTATGTTATGATTATCAGATAGTATATCAAACGATAAGGTTAAATGTGTTTGTTGTTCTGCAACAAAAACACTCTGATTATTTTGATTAATAAAATAATTTAAATCATCAAAATAAAGCTTTCCTGTCATACCATACGCATATGATAAAATCATCTCATCATCATCAAAAGAGGAGTAATTAATAAACGGATACATGGAAACATCATGTATATATTTGATATCTACATTAATTTCATCTGCATCAGGCTCATTGTTTTCATTAATATCATCAAAATCATATGCAATCATTTCTGTTGAACGCAGCTCATTACCTCCATCAATTTGCTCATAATAAGGGCCATGATTTAATTTGAACTGGAATCCTTTTACATCAATAAATGAATTTATAGAAATAGTAATCAAATATTTATTATTCTCTAAATAGACTATCTTAGATATCCATAAGAAAACATCTTGCCCATAGATAGGGTCATTGGCTGGCTTATCATATATCTGTTCATCAGTGCCATCCAATAAGTTATAATAATAACTGTTTTGACCAACATTTGTAAATGCTACTAGAGGATTATCATATTCAAAAAAATCTTCACTTAGTTCAGTTGTTGTATATTCTCCATCCATATTAGAATCGATATAACAGAATGTACCTTCCCATATATTATTATTTAAAAGACAATCTTCTTCATTATCATATTCATCAACAATTTCTTCATCTATATCATACGTTCCACTATCATCAGCATCTTCATAATCCCATGAACTATTATTCTCAGTACCTAATATATTATTAAAGGTATAATTATCATCATTAGGATCTATGTCATAATCATCAAAATGTAAATCATAGTAATATAAATTTTCTGTAGAAGTATCACATAAGCCATCTTCAGATTCATAGCTATTGGGGCAATTATCTAATCCATAATCTTTAAATTCTGAAATGGTGTTATCATCAGCATCAAAATCAACTTCTTTATTACCTTGTCTTCCATATCCATTATAATTATCCTCTTGATAGGAATACAATCCATCGACTCCTGTATCAAAAAACTGTTCTCCTAAATCATACATTGAATTATTTTCAGTTCCAGATGGATTGATATCATAATTATCATTAGCAAAATTTTCTCCTTCTAGATGATCAGGCAACTGATTAATACCAAAATCTAAAAACGGTTCATAAGAATCACAGACATCCCAAGATGCTGTAGGAGTTCCTTCACATTGACCACTTATTTCATCAAAAGCATCCCAGTCTCCTGCATTATTATCACAACATTCCTCTTCTGTTAGAGAAGACCCATCAGTACAATAATATCCCTGCATATCAAAACAATAATCAAAAATACCATTACCATTCATATCTATCCAATCCCATTGATTATTTCCTTCAAGAGGTTCATAATATTCACCATCATCAATTATTTCATCATCATCAGTATCATCATGATCCCATTCATCATTATCATTACAATCATCACATAAATCATTCTTCCAATCATCATTATTGGGATCACTATTTATATTATCTCCATTTGGATCTTCATTCCTACATGTTAAACATGCAGATATTCCATCTATTAATGAATTACTCCAAAATTGTGGACCACAGAATTCAACAGTACTACCATCATTTATTTCATAAAAGAAATTATAAAAATCAAGAGAATTTATAAGTCCTGTTTCAAGAGCTTCATCAACAATAAGTGAATATGTTTCAGTCTCATCACCTAGATAGCCTATACCATACGGATATGAGGGTGTTTTACAGCCTGTTTCATAATCATCATCAGCACCAAAAAAGATTGTTCCCTTTAACCAATCAAGACCTAAATCTAGCCATTCTTCTCCTTCTCCTTCTTCCCAAACACCGTCATCATCATCATCATTCCAATCTAGTGTACCATTATTTTCTGTTCCCTCAGGATTATAAGCAGTTTCCGTTGTGCCACATAAGTTATAGCTTAAATCAGCATTATTATCTTTATAACAAAGCAATAGTTCACTATCCCAAGAGTTAGTAGTAAAACTGCCTTCATCACATTCAGAACCATTCCATAAACCTACATCAATGCCACAAAGACAAAAATTCTCAGAACTAAATTCTACCAATAAGGAATCTCCTGTTTCTAAATTATTGGGACACTGATCTATGCCATAATCTTCATAGGCTTCACCAAAATCATACATATAATTCACATCTTGATATCCAAAAATTATATCTGAAAAATAAAATCTGATTGAATCTGAATCAAAATCTTGATCTATTTCTATTTTTATATCAAATAATTCTATATCAGCATCAGTTATTGGTATAATTGGTGGAGATGATATATCTGGAGATTGATATCCTAAAAATGTTCCAAATTCAGAGGATAAACGATCTCTATTGATAGCAACCATGTTATTACCATCAATATTTGGACAAGAACTACCATCTTCTTGTTCACCACACTCTCCATTTGCACACAGTGTGCAATCAATTATAGGGGCATCATCTGCACCACCTAATAAATGTATTTCCTCATTAGTTAAAAAAACAGTTTCATTACCAACGAATACAGTATCTATATCTATAACACTACCCATTAAAACATCAATATTACCAAGTGAATGTTCATGTTCCACTCTTAACTTTGGCTGATATGGACCATAGTAATTATCTGTAGAAATAATTGTGAGATTTTCAGGATGTTCACTACCAATGGGAGGATTATATTCAATCAATATATAAAAATCATTAAAATTACCATCACACCAATCATCAATATTTATATTGTTCATTAGATGTAAATCCAATACATATTCTGAACTTCTTGTAATTTGAAGCATAGAACCTGATGATTTAATATTCATTAATAATTCAGAAATGAAAACTTCATCATAATTTATTGAATCCTCTTCTGAAAAACTGATAGCTTCATGATAAATATAAGATTTAATATAATATGGAGTTTGTACAATTGCAAAAGAAGAATCAACTTCTTCTATACCAGAATCACTAAAGTTATAACTGCTGTTATTATTTGCTATTTGAGAGTTCTGAGAAATATGAGATGAATCATCATTTACCATATATTGTATATTTAAATCATCAAACTTTAATTTAAATAAAACATCATTAATAGAAACTAAAGATGGGTCACAAATATTATAGTTATTTATTATATTAGGATCAAATTGGAATAATGCATAACTCAAATTTTCTTCTTCAAAAAGCCCAATATCACCTAAATATAATCTTGGAGCTAAACTTTGATTAAATAAGCTATCATCAATATGATAAAAAGGTTCTGTTAAAAATAAGGATTTCTCTAAATTCAATACAAAACTTTGTTCATAATAATTAACACCTGAATCACCTGAATCAAAAGTAATAATATTATCATCACATGAGTTAATTAGAATAAAAACAAATATCGAAAGCAGTAAAGAAAATCTAGATTTAGCACTCATTATTTTTTCAATTTGGCAAGAATATTATTATAAACATCAATTCTTTCTGATACATCTAAAGAATCTGAATAATCAATAAATTCACATTTTGTATTTTTTAATGCCTCTTTAATTGTTTTGTGTTTATTAATATATTTTTCACAAGATTTATTTTCATCATTATATATATAAACATAATCTGATAATGATATTGAATTAATTATATTATTTTGAACTTTGCCCTTTTTGTTAAGATTAATATTTAACTTTTTATATATATCACTATCAAAATTATACAAATCATTAATTTCATGAATCATATGGATTATTTTAGTGTCTTTGAGTTCATCTTTATATAAATTTTTGATAATAGTGGATGCCATAGACATTTGCCAATTACTGCATATTATATAATCTGGAATCCAATATAATTTTTTTAATGTTTCTATAGCGGCAGTAATAAAAAATGTAAATTTTTCATGATTATTGGGGTAGACTCTACCATTTCTAGATTTATAAATCAACTCACTTGTATCATTAAAAAATTCTTTATGTTCCATAAAGTAAACTTGTACTCTAGTACCTGGTATAAAACCTGATTTCAAATTAATAGAATGTTCTACACCCATAAATTCAATAGATAAATTTTTTAATCTTATAACTTCTCGAAGTATGTATCGTCTATCACTAATAAAACCATATTTAGGTTGTATTAATCTAATATCAACATCCTTATTATTATTTTTTAATGTCGATGAGAACTCTCTAGAAAAAGATGCTAATTGGCCCGTTTCTGAAAATGGTTTAATCTCAGATGATAAATAATATATTTTTAACATTTATTTAAGTAACTCCTTTGCTTTTTTTACATACTCACTATCATGATGATTCTCTACTAATTCAACTAATACTTTACTCGAATTAACTTCATCACCTAAATGGCTATATGATTTAGATAGTTTATAAAGAGCATCATCTATTTTATTTGAATCAGTATATAAAAAAACTTTTTTAAATTCTTCAATAGCAAAATGATATTTCTTTAATTTATAATAAATTTCTCCTAACCAATATTGACAATTATCTAATAAATCATTATTCGCACCAATAGTTAATAAATATTTAAAACCCTCAAGACTTTTTTCCCATTCTCCATTTTGGTACAAAGCAAGAGATTCTATATACTTATCTTTAAAATCCTCATCTGTAATAGGAGGAATATCTTTAATATCATTAGCATAACTAATTTGAGCAATTTCATTATATGTTGTACTTAACATATTGATGTTATCTTCAATAGAAATTAATGATAAATATATTTTAGAATTACTACTATCAATATAGTTTGACTTTTCCTCTAATAAAGTAATTTTATCATTTAATTCTGATAATAATTTTTCATAATATAAATTTTTTTCATTTAATGATTTTATTAAGCTATCCCTCAAATGGCTTAACATCTTATCAAATTCTATATTTCCAGATTGATTAATAGTGCCTTTTGTGTCTTGTAATTGTTTGATATCATTATTTTTTATTGATTTTGCAGCTTTACTATGAGCGTAACATGAAAAAAATGAAAGGGTCCCGAATAATAAAATTAATAATCTAAAATTTATTTTTATAGACATATATTGCTCTGATTGATATACCTATAATTTACAAAATTTTTATAAAGTATTCACTAAAGATTATTATTTATAGCATTGTTAATAATACCTAATATGATTGAGCAGGTAAGGAAAAATGAACCACCATAGCTGATAAATGGAGCAGGAAGTCCAGTTACAGGTAACAAGCCTGATATCATACCTAAATTAATAATCATATGTGCATAAATCAGGGTAGCATATCCTACTATTAATGTACTTACATATCTATTTTCTATTTTATA
>CAYOTG010000005.1:0-1260 GCA_964406825.1 uncultured bacterium | reverse complement strand
TGTTGATGCGGCTCTAAAAAATTATTCCATATATATGGTGCAGAAATAGCACAAGCTATATTTAAAAGAAAATTATATATAGCAATGGAGGTTTTTGGTCTTGAGACAATTAAAATAATAAAAAATAAAAACATCCATAAATAAAATACCCATAACTGATAGGTTGCAAAAATACTAAAAACAGGAGAAACAATAAAAAAGATAACATATGCCCTAGTATTAGACCAATATAAAATTGGCAAGATAACACATAAATAAGAAATTGCAGTACCTAAATCTGGTTGCTGTATTATTAATAATGGAGGTATCAATGAAAGAATTAAAATAATAAAAAGGTATATAGAAAAATCATTTTTAGAATGATTATCTGAAAAAAATCTTGCCATACAACAAACATAAAATATTTTACCTAATTCTGAAGGTTGAAAATAAATTGGACCAAAAACTAACCAACTTTTTGCTCCCTTAATTTCAGGAGCAAACATAGTAAGAGAAATTAGGAAGATTAAAAAAAAATAAAAAATATAACTACAATCATATAAAAACTGTATTCTAATAAACTGAGAAATAATAAAAGCAATTACACCTAATAAAAACCAAATACACTGTTTATAAAATGTAGATGATAGAGTTACATTAGATAAATCACTTGTGCTACTCAAAGAAAGCAAACCTAGTAGAATAAAAAATAATACTGGTGCAATAATAGACCATCTTAGATGGAACCTTTGGGTTTTAAAATCAAATAATCCCTTAAACATTATGCAATCCTATTATATATTGAAAAATATCTTTTGCAATTCTAGTTGGTTTATTAGATCCCTTTCCTCCATTCTCTATGATAATACAGATAGTATATTGTTTCCCATCCTTTAATTCTATAAATCCTGCAAACCAACCATGAGGTTCAATATCACAATTACTACATACCTGAGCAGTGCCAGTTTTACCATAAGCAATACCTGTTTTTTTATCAATCCTAGCATTATAAGCGGTTCCTCCATCTGAATTCACAGCATCATACATTGCTTGTTTAAGAATTGACCATACATTTTTATTATAATTAATATTTGCTCCTTTAAATTTATACTTAATATTTAAATGAGGCGTATATAAAATCCCATTATTTGCAATTGAATTTATCAACTGAATTACCTGCATAGGTGTAACTGAAACTTCGCCTTGACCAATTGATAAATTTAAAAGATGACCTTTAGACCAGCCTCCTTTATCTTTATAAAATTTATTCATATAATTTTT
>CAYOTG010000004.1:10927-17335 GCA_964406825.1 uncultured bacterium | reverse complement strand
TTGCAATTGTCATAGTTGGATTATATATATTTATAAATAAAATTTTATTATTGGGCGCAAAACATATTCCTGCAAATTCTTGATGATTATAAGCATTATTCGCTAAATATAAAACTGTCTTATCAGGCTTTATACAAACAAGCCTATCCCTGCCTTTACCATCCTCACATAATAGAATATTTCCATTTGGTGATAAAATAATATTATCTGGAAGGTTTAAAACATTAGAATCATTTGATTCATAGAAAAGCTCTATGTTACCACCTGTATTATTTTTATTGGGAATATATTTCCATATTTGTCCTGTTTTATTTTTACCTCCCGTCGTAGCTGTAAAAAATAACATATTATCTGAGAAAAATATACCTTCTCCTCTAGCAAATATTGCACCCCCTAGTCTCTGTCCATTATATCTTAAATCGTCTTTTTTAGAATTAGTATTATCAATATCAATCCATCTTACTTTATATTTTTTTCCAATAGTAATATTTTGTTGTTTCCAATTCCTGGTATCTATTCCCCTCCAATCTGAAAATGATAAAATTTGAAGCTTACCACCTTTGGAAAGTTTACTTTTATTGTTTGGTATGAATCTATAGAATAATCCGTTTTCTCTATCTTCTGTTTGATAAACATAACCTGTGAAAGGATCAAATGCAACACCTTCATGCCTAAATCTACCCATATCTTTAAGAGGAATTGCTTTAGTTAATTTTGGAGAAAGAGATGGAAAAACTTCAAAATTATATCCATGTTGTTTTGTTATACCTGTCCCTTTATTTATAGTTGTTTCTTCACATGAAATCCAAGTATTCCAAGGAGTTTTTCCACCACTACAATTAACTAATGTTCCAGCTAAACTTAAATATTGGCTTTCAACTTTTTCAGTTTTTATATTGTATACAATATTGGTTGTACCACCAAAACAATGGGTTTTTTTACCTTTAATGTCATAAAATTTATCAGCATTTTCTTTTTTATACTTGCGGTAATATTTACCAAATGGATTATTTTTAAAAAATGTTGAAAGCCTTGGAACATGACCTATTTCATGGTTCCTTATTAATACAACCCTTTCTTCATCCATAGGCAAACAGACCATACCATCTGCATTTGGAGGTACCAATAATCCATCATCCATTAAATCTTTCTCCTTTGATAAGATGGAATACGTAAAACCTTTTGGTAAATCTATAATGCCATTAGGATCTTTAATTAAGCCTGGAATTCTATTTTTTAATTGGCTATTACCTAACAAGGTAGGAATGGTTGCTAATCCTAGGGATAGAAGAGAAAACTTTTGTATGAATTCTCCTCTATTCATTAATCTATAATTAAATTAATTATACTTACAACATCAGAAATATCTATTGTATTATCCAACGTTAAATCTGATGCGAATATTTCGTATGGTGAAAATATCATAGTGTTATTTAATATGTAATTAATGATTTTAATAATATCAATAACATTAATAATATTATCATTATTACTATCACCTAAATTTGGTAAATTTTCTTTGGTAATACATATACCTCCAAGCATTGACATGCCTCCTGTATAAATATTACTTAAATAATTACCCTCATTATCAAATATATGAATAAAACCATCACCTCTACCTGAAACATAGATTTTTTGTCCATCTTCAGAAACATCAATACCATGAAGAGTATCAAATGATGGATTTGTTGCTATCCATTCTAAATCTAAATTATCATTATTAAATCTAACAGAAGCCAAACCTTCTGTATCATATAAATTATCTCCACTTAAAGCAACATAAACAATATTATCTATAGGAGATTCTTTAATATGCCATGGACCAGTATAATCTCCAAATTCAATAGAATCAATAAGTAGCATATTATCACTATCCCATAATTGTAGTTGACCTGGTATAACAGAATTTTCTCCAGTGAATGGATTATACCAAACGCCAGCTGAACACGCTACAAAAAGTCTATTACCAATAGATAAACATTGAATAGGTTTTAAGCGTTGAATTACTTGATTTGGAGGATTATTAATAGAAGAATCCATTACTGCTCCTATAATATCACCTGTTATTGTATTTATTTTATATAACCAATCTGTTGTATTGCTTGCAGTATAAATTTCTGTACCATCATCATTAATAGCTAAACCATGAGGCGCAGGAGAATCTATTTCATATTCAGAAACCACAGATTCAGTCAAGCCCATTGAAGAGTATTCCAATACTTGTATAACATTAGAATCAGAGGATGGCATCATATTCCCCATTCCATTCATAGGCATCATTCTTGAACAATATATTTTTTGTCTTTCTATATCAATAGTTAAAATAGCAGGAGCATCTCCTACAAAATATGAATCAATGAGTTGATTATCAACTAGAGAATATTGAGCAACATAACCACTTGCAATTGTAGTAACAAACCAATAACCTAAATTTTCATCCATTACAATAAAATGCGGAGTATTAATATCATCACTATTCATTGTTTCCATGCACATACCCATCATCCATTCACATCCAGCCATCATACTACACATCATTTCATCTTCTATATCCATACAACTCTCATTAGAATCCATGCAATAATCATCCATCCACATACAATGATCAAAACTATCACATTCCATTTCCAAATCAAGATCCATACAATTTTGCATTGAATATTCCATACACATCTCCATCATCCATTCACAGCCCTCTGTCATGCCACACATCATTTCATCTTCTATATCCATACAATTTATGCCATTACTATTATCTTGCATTTCAGTTTCTATAATATTTTGGATTTGATTTGTTTCAGTATTAATAATACCGACTTGATCCATCATTTGAATAGTAATGTATAATCTTTCATTTGGTATTTGACAAATAGCAAAGCTCATAAATAATAAAATTAATTTTAATATCATAATATCTCATTCTTAATTATTACCATCTATTATTTTCCATACCCTTTTTAATAATATTTTTTGCCATACGCATAGCAAATCTTGTTGGAAGCATTGATGTAATAAATTTTGCAAATTTATTTATTTTGCCATTAATAACTATATATTTACCCTTTGAAAATGCTTTTAAAGATTGTTCAACAACTTCTTCTGAAGTCATAATATAACCCGGAATAGATTTTGAACTAATTTGTGCTCGTTTATTAAAATTTGTTTTTGTATATCCTGGACACACACCCAATATATTTATTCCCTGATCTCTATATTCTTCATGTAGGGCTAATGTAAAAGATGTTACAAATGATTTAGTTGCAGCATAAACAGCAAAATAAGGCATGGGCTGATAAGATGCTAAAGAAGAAATATTAATAATTCCTCCTTGTTTTTTTATAATCATATCCTTTAAAAATAAATGGCTTAAATCCATTAACGAATAAATATTAACATTTAACATTTCTTTATAATTTTTCATATTAGAATCTAGAAAAAGACCTGAAAAACCAAACCCTGCATTATTGATAATAATATCTACATCTATACCTTTATCTAAAATTTGATTATAAAGTTTTCCAGAGAATGTTTTATCTGATAAATCTCCTGGAAGGACTGTGGCATTTTCCATTGAAGATGCCAAATCATTTAGTTTGTCTTCACTCCTAGCTGTAAGAATAAGTTTTGCACCTAATACATTTAAGCGTTTTGCAAAAGCTTCACCTATACCTGAAGAAGCTCCTGTAATTAATATAGTTTTGTCTTTATATGTTTCCATTTTAAATAAAAAATATTTAATTTATTAGTATATATGCATGATACTAAATTTACATCTTTCAAAAAATTTTATCCATACTATTTATCTGAGCATAAATTAAAAATAAATAAAATTCTTCATATAATAGGTTCATTATTAGGACTTTCCTTTCTAATTTCTGTTTTATATTTTAAAAATTATAAATACGTTCCATTTTCATTTTTATTTGGGTATACTTTTGCTTGGATTGGACATTTTGTTTTTGAAAAGAATAAACCTGCTACCTTTAAATACCCTATATATAGTTTTATAGGTGATTGGGTGATGTTAAAAGATATCTTAACCAGAAAAATTAAACTGTAGTGAAAAAAATATTTTTATGCATTATATCTGTCATTTTTTTACAAAATTGTTCTGTATTCATACCTTTAAGAAATCTTCCTAGTCCTGATGGACAACATATTGTTGGTACAGATGTAATTATATTAGAAGATAAAAATAGATTTGAAACATTTACCAAAGAAACTGATGACTATAGAAAAATCATTGTACAAATTTGGTATCCTGCAACTGAACCTTCAGACTCTATATATCCCTACTTAGATTATAAAAATTTAAAAATACCCTATATTGCTAAACGATTGGAAGTATCAGAAAAAATAATAAATCGTGTAAATAGTATTCAAGCTAATGGATACTATAAAGCTAAACCTAGAAATAATGAGTTTCCAGTAATTATTTTCTCTCATGGACTTGGAGGGAATAGAATACAAAATACTGCTAACATTGAATCTTTAGCCAGTAATGGATATGTTGTATTTTCTATTGAACATACTTATGACTCAAATATAACTGTTTTCAATGATACAACTTTTGCAGAGTTTGATTCATATCTTCCTGATAATGTTACAATAGAAGAGTTTTATAATACTAGAATACCTCAAATTAAAATTAGATCAAATGATATTTCATTTATAATTGATAAAATTATATCGTTAAAATCTCAAGGACATTATATTGGACGAATTTCAGATATAAATTCGATAGGTGTTTTTGGACATTCTTTTGGAGGAGGAACTGTAGCTGTTAGTTCTTTTATAGATAATAGAATAGATGCCTGTATAGCATTAGATGGATGGTTTGAACCTATCCCTCCTTATATTATAGATAAGGGTATTAATATTCCTTTTCTGTATATTGGACAATTACAACAAAATTGGACATCAGCTCCATATAATGAAATTCAGTTACTATCATTTCATGATAACAATCAAAATGATTCGTTTGTTATAGAAGTACATAATACTAAACATATGGATTATTCAGATATTCCATATCTTACAAAATGGGGACGTTTGATGGGACTATCTGGTAAAGATGCTAAAAATATAACTCTTGATTTAAATAATACCATCACTCACTTTTTTGATACATATTTAAAAGGTGAAAATAAAAATTGGTTGAAACAATTTGAAAATAATTATACTATAATTAAAAAGATTAGAAAAAAATGAAAAATATATATTTGCTCATATTACTATTAGTTATTAGTGGATGTGATACACCTGGAACTTATCAATGCTCTAATGGTCAAACTATAGATGATTGTGGAAATTGCAGAGATTGTCAATCTGAAGAGTGTGGTTGGAATGATGCAATGGATGATTGCGGAGAATGCTATGGAGATAATACAAGTTGTATTGAATGCACTGATCCATTAGCAAGTAATTATACCAGTAATGAAGAATGTGAATATAATAATCCTGAACTTTGGATTATAGATTTACAATTCCTTACTGAAGATTCTTATTGTGTATCAGATAATCCTGAGTATAGTGATCAGTGCGCACTATTTGATAGTAATGAACCTTCATGTAATATTGTAGCTAATGATAGTGAGTCAATTCCAGATGGGGTAGACGAGGGTGAGTATGAATGTTCATGGATAGGAACATTTTTATTTTATACTAATATACCTCTATATTGGAATAATACCTCAGATCAAAGTATTACTATTTATACAGAAGATACTGATGGTGACTATTGTGATAATACACCCCTGGATACAGAAGCTGATTGTAATCAATATAATAATGAAATAGCTTGTGAATATTCTTTATGTGAATGGGTACTATCACCAACATATAATCCATTTTGGGATACATATACAGAGACTATTCCAAATGAGACAATTGGAATACAACATCCATATTTTTTTATTGGATGTGAATCTAGTGATGGTGAATGTGGAGCCTTTAACTATCAAACAGAAGAAATATTCTGTGCCCAGATAGATAATCAAGAAAAATGTGGGATAATAAAAGTAATTAATTAAAAATGAAGACTAAAATAAGACCATTTCATTTAGCATTTCCTGTCTACAATATAGATACAACAATAGAGTGGTATGTGGATATATTAAATTGTTCTATCGGACGCCAATCAAGACTTTGGGTTGATTTTGACTTTTTTGGACATCAAATTTCAGCACATAAAATTGATAATAAATTATCTGATTCAGAAACAAATCCTGTTGATGGACATAATGTTCCTTCAAGGCACTTTGGAATTGTTCTGGAAATGGAAGAATGGAAAAATTTAGTTAAGAGACTAAATAACAAAAAAATTAAATTTATTATAGAACCTAATATACGATTCAAAGGTGAAAAAGGAGAACAAGCTACTTTTTTTATACAGGATCCATCTGG
>CAYOTG010000004.1:0-10827 GCA_964406825.1 uncultured bacterium | reverse complement strand
CCAAATTCAAGTAATTTATTATGCATATCTTCTGAGTGTGGATATAGTTGTAATTCATCTTGAGTTCCACAATCAAAATAAATATTTTGCGTAGATAATGTCTCAAGATGATTATCTACTAATAAATAAGGATCATGTGCTTGCCACATTTCAAAAACATCCCAATCTACATTACCACTATTGTCCATTGGTAAATCAACATACCATGGTGGATTATCTAAATTTGGACTAAACGCTGATGAAAGTCCAAACATCATCATAGTCGTTGGCCCATTATTTGGCTCTAATGGCCCAAAAAATGCTTCAATTAAAATTACATTAATTAGAAAAGGATTATTTAAATTTTCAAGATGAATTGGTCCACTATGAGCAGCAAAGGAAGTAAAAATATCACTGTGGTAAAGGCCTAATCTAAATGCTCCATATCCTCCCATAGAATGTCCACTAAGAGCTCTAAATTCTTTCATAGCAAACGTCCTGAAAGTTTCATCTATATAATTAACCAAATCATAAGCTATATAATCTTCATAATCACCATTTAAAATAGAATTAGTATAGAAACTTCCTTCATAAACATCTGTACTTCCATCAGCTGATACAACTATCATTTCCATTATAGATCCATTTTCCATCATGCTATTTAACGATGAATGAAAAGCATTATATGAATTATTAGTTCCACCGAAACCATGTAAGAAATATACAACGGGATACTCCAAATCACTTTCATAATATCCTTCTGGTAAATAGATTGTATAGTTTCTATTCTCATCTAATGATTCACTATAAAAAGAACCTGTTTCAACGATACCATCAGAAAATAAAAAGCTAGTACATATAAATAATACAATATATTTTATCATAATCTTTTCTCCAAATTACAGTGCATTAAATATACAATTATACAAAACAAAAAGTTTTAATTATTTTTTTATGATAATTATCATCAAACCCAGCAATGTCATAAGTCCTCCAATATAAATATTTAAGAAAATTATTTCTCCAAAAATAATTGATGCAAGTATGGTTGCAATAACTGGTTCTCCAAGAGGAAATGCTGAAACAACAGTTGGGGACACATATTTAACAGAATAGTAAATAGCATTATGGCCCATAATAGTTGGAACAATACCTAAAAAAATAAGACCTAAATATTCATAATTACTAAATCCCAATAAAGTAGTATTTGTAAAAAATGCAATAATTAAAAGTGTTAATGAAGAAAATAAATAAAGCATTCTTGTATAAACCACAGTATTTTCAGTTTGTCTTACTTTTTCAGCAATCATAAATGATAGAGCTAAACATAAGGAGCATATGATTGCTAAGAAATTACCCAAAGTATATTTTTGAGATAAATCAAAACTATTACCAAATATTATAATGGCTCCTATAAAAGAAAACAATAAACCTAATGTAATCTTATAACTAAATTTTCTTTTTAAAACTATTAATTCTAATAATAGAGTAAATAATGGAGCGAGTGTACCTAAAAAAGTAGCATTTGATACTAATGTTAATTTAATAGAACCAAAAAATAGAGCAAAATGAAAACCTAATAATATACCTGCTACCACTGTTCTAAAATAATTAGACTGCTCTTTCATCTTACCTTGATTATTATAAGAACTATAGATCCAAAGTAAAAATGAGCCTATACACATTCTCCAAAAAGATATAGAAATAGCTGGAACTCCAACTAAAGACTTCGCTATAATAGGAGAAGTACTTACTGATAATAAGGCAATAAATAATAATATTGTAATTTTATAATTCATTGTATATCTATATTAATAATTTATACATAGATTTATTCAATGGTATAAAATTTATTGTTTTATTATATTACATATCACTAAGGAGGTTTGAATATGTTGAAGAAATTATTATTTTTATGCTTATTGGGAATAGGATTATCTGAAGATTTTTCAGAGGGGCCCTATGGAACTGGATATTTTGATATAGCTGGTCCATTCCAACTTCCTGATTTAAATATGAGCTTAAATGGAGATGTTAATCTTGATGAAATAGTTAATATACAAGATGTAATTCTTATTGTTGGACAAGTTTTAGGTAGCTATAATTTAGATGATGAACAATTTGATCAAGCAGATACAAATAATGATAATATTGTAGATATACTAGATATTGTAGATGTTGTTAATGCAATATTAGACCCCCAAGATCCTCTTTGGGACTTTGAAGGGAACTGGTCAGGAAATGATTCCTATATTTTTATACAATATGATCCAAATGTTAATTATTCAACAGCACTATGGGCATCAAATACAAAAGAAGAATTCTTAAATATTTCTCCTTCAAATGTTCATTATTTTTTCATATCAAATCGAAGTCAATATGGTACAGATATACAATACATAAAATCAGTATTTGATGAAATTCTGATAACATTATCTGATGAAGAACAATCACATTGGAATGAACATTTACATTTTATAAACGCTAAAACATCAGATTTAAATAATTGGTTATCAGAATCACTTTCTGGAACATATGGAATATCTATAGATTGTTTCCAAAGATTAAGAGAAATTGGCTACTTAGGAAATCCTGCTTCATTTACTGGAACTTATATGTCATATATAGCACATGAAGCATTATATTTCAATTATGAGAAAGATATATTTGCTAATTCAAATGAAAGTACTTTTGATGAAATTGTAATATTTGATGAAGAAATTTATACAGGAGGATGGGCAGCAACATTACCAACTACAGTTGAAATTCCATCAGATGTTATATTAAATGATTATTCAAAATTAGAAGTTGATCTTCTAAGGGGATGTCCAGATGCAACGGGGAATTATAGCGATGCAGGATGTGATGAATATGATAGAATCGCTCATTTATATATTTGTGAAGAAGATGGTTCTGATTGTTTGGAAATGGCTCGTTGGATAACACCATTTGGACGTCAACCTCAACATTTAACAGATATAACTCCATTTATATCAAGCCTCAGACCAGGTGGCAATAAATTATTTAAATTTCAAGAATCTGGTTGGCCAAATAGCCTTATTAGTTTAAAATTAAGATTGCATCATGGAAACAATACTCCTGAACAATCACCAAAAGAAATTTATCCTATGTGGAATGGAACTGTTCAATTTAATCCAAGCTATAACGATAATAGACCACCTCAAGTTTTTAATATTCCAAATAATGCTACCAAGGTTGAATTTGTAGCTTATATAACAGGGCATGGTTGGGGAAGTGCGGGATGTTTTAATTGCTGTGAATTTTGTAATTCAAGACATATATTTGAAGTAAATGGGGGAGTCTACGAATTTGATAGAGATTATCCTAATGCATCATCGTCAAATTATTGTATGCAACCATCTACAATCGTACAAGGAGTAATTCCAAATCAAGGAGGAACATGGGGTTATGGTAGGGCAGGATGGTGCCCCGGAATGGATGTTCATCCTTATATAACAGATATAACAGATTATATTAGTATTGGGGAAGAAAATATTATTGACTATTCAGCTTGTAGAGTAAGTGGAAATAATTGTGTCACTCCCCCTACCTGTAATGGAGATGGATATTGTCCCGAAGTAGCATTTTCATCTTATATTATTGTCTGGTATTAAATCATTTAAATTATTTATAAACTTAATTAGGGAGTGATATGAAAAAAACAATAATAATAAAATTATCTTCTTTTATTATATTTTTAGGATTACTACAAGCTGATCCAATTAAAACTACATTAGAAAATTATGCCTATGACTTTGCATCGATTGGATATGAAATTTCCTTTCCTGCATCTTCTAGCTATTTTATACCAATGAGTGCAGATGATTATTTTAATGCTACTGATGGTGGATATACATTAGAAGTACGTATTGATGGTCTTAGTAGAAAAGCAAGAAAAGATTTTGTTTCTTATTATAATGATAACTGTGAACTTACTTTCAGTGGGGAAGAATGCCAACTTCTTCTAGAAGGCGAAATTGAACTTACTGCTACAATGTCAATGATTCTCAAAGCAAAGAAAATTGATTTTTTATCATCAGATAAATCAAACGTTATTAAAAGTTTTGAATAGATTTAATTAAAAATAATATTAATAATTAAAACAATATCAAGTATATCAATAATACTATCTTGATTAACATCGGCATAGACTAGTTGATTATCAGACGCATCGTATGATCCAAGTAAAATTCCAACAATTAATATAATATCCTGTATATTAATGATAATATCTTGATTTACATCTCCTAATATAAGAGGTTCTCCTACGCCTACTGATGCCCATGCATTTGAAATCGTTTGAATATACATTGGATTGTATGGGAAAATATCATTTGCAACCTGTATCATTTTTTCTCTAGCAATAGAAAAGTCATCTTCTGCTTCTAAATAATATCTATTCCAATTATACCATATTGTAGAAGCAACATCTCTTGATATATTTATATCCTGTTCAAATGGCAATACATTAATTCCATAATGTTCATCTCCCTTTACAACTAGATACATAACCTTATTAGGAATACCGCTATTAGAATGTACTCCTCCAAAATCATTGGTAAACATATTTGGATTATCTGTATATGGAACATAATAAGGATGGTTAATATTATCTGGATCACCATATGCTGGAGGATTTTCAAAAGAACGACTTGCTCCTCCATTAATTCTAATATCTTCACCCTCAGTCCAATCTCCACCATTCTGATATTCCGCTTCTACAAAATATCCAAAAACATCTGACATTGATTCATTCAATGCACCTGGCTGATTTTCATAAACCAAACCTGAATGATGAGCTGTAAAACCATGCGTAAATTCATGAGTAACTATATCTTGAGCTGCACAAAAAGGTCTATATGCACCACCTGCAATTCCATAACTTAAAACATCAAGGGCTGCATTAAAAAATGCATTATTCTGACTTATTCCTCCTCCAGATCCATAATTCACAACTGAAACAGTTCGTTTACCATTACCATCGATGCCCGCATATTCATGCATATCCCAAAAATAATCCAATGTTTTTCTTTGATAATCATGGGCACTAACACCTGATTTGTGAGAATAAGATGTTAGAACGGAATCAAAAAATTCACTATTACTGTATACATAGGATAAATCTTCATAAAATCCACCATAAGAATTAATAGTAAAAATCATTCCAAGTTCTGGATTACTTTGATCTACCATATTAAAAGGTCCTAATTCAACCATATCTTCTTGTACATCTATCCATGGAGCATTACAAAAACCATTCCCTACACCTGGAAATTGCATATACCATTCATGAAAGCACTCTCCATTACAATCTTCAATATAATTTTCTGGACAATAACCCTGTGAATAGGAAAGCTGACATGAACTATAATTATTCCCATCGCAATCTCCATAATCCCAACAGTATTCTTCACAAATTAAATCAGGAGTTATCAAATCACCCATTGAACTAAATGATTGTCCCTCATATATATGTAAATCCTCTACCCATTCTCCTAATAGATTTTCACCACTTCCTATAGTTGGTCCTTCATCATGTATTAAAGTCCATTTTTTTATTATAGCACCATGATGAGCACTTATTAAATATCTATAAGCTTCTGAATATGAAACAGCATCAATTTGATATACAAGCTTTCCTAATTCATTCTTGACATAATATATTAAATCAATATTTTTATAGGAAAAATCTTCTATAGAAAAATCATTCATAATAATTTCTTTTATATCATTTATAGATAAAATAGGTACTGAGTTTTCAAATTCGCCTGTGTGAAAATTTGAAGACATTGATGAAGGATTATTATTTATATTATAATGGACTCTTATGCTTCTTCCAAAAATAGGGATATTATCATAAGATTGCTTTAAGATATAATGTTTCTGATTATTTTTAGAATTAATTAATAATTCAAAATTTTCTAAATTGATTGAAGATGGTATTTGATTATTTAAATCAGTAATAACAGTTCTACTTGAAGATTCTGGCAAACCAAAACTTAATAATAAAAAGAAGCATATAATAATCATAATATCTCCTTTAATGCATTTAGGAGTGTATTGACATTTTCTTCTCTTGCAGAATGCCCCATTAATCCAATTCTCCAAACCTTCCCAGCAAAGGGACCCAATCCACCGCCTATTTCAATACAATAATCATTTAAGAGTGTAGTCCTAATAAATAGATCATCAATACCCTCTGGAATTTTAACAGCATTTAATGATGGCAATCTATCTTCTTCTTTAACTAACAGTTCTAATCCTAATTCAGCTAAACCATTTTTAAGTAATAGATGAGCTTGGTAATGCCTATTAATAGCGTTATCTATCCCTTCATTTAATAAATCATATAAACTTTGATAAAGTGCATACATCATATTGATAGGGGCAGTATGGTGATATACTCTTTGTTGTCCATCCCAATATTTAATGATTTCAGACATATCTAAATACCAATTAGGTGCTATTTTTTTTCTATTCTTCATTTTAACTAATGCTTTTTCTGAAAATGAAATAGGTGAAGCTCCAGGAGGACAAGACAGTCCTTTTTGAGAGCAACTATAAATAGCATCTATACCCCAAGAATCAACCTGAATATCAATGGTGCCTAAACTTGTAACTGCATCAACAATCAAAATAGTATTATCATCAATACACTGAGAAATATCATTAACTGAGTTCTTTACTCCTGTTGATGTTTCTGCATGCACAACTGCAATAACATCATAAAAATTATTTTTAAGATGATCTTTGACTTTATTAATATCTACAGATTGACCCCATTCAAATTGTAATAAAGATAAATCTGCATCTAACCTTTGACACATATTTTCCATTCTTAAACCAAAATATCCATTTTGAATAACAAGGACTTTATCATTGGGTTCTATCATATTTACAAAACAAGATTCCATGGCAGCTGATCCTGTACCAGAAACAGGTATACAAAAATCATTAGATGTTTTATAAACTAATTTTAACATCTTTTTAATTTGATCCATAATATCAATAAATCTTGGATCTAAGTGGCCTATAGTGTTAGTGGAAAGTGCATTATAAACATTTGGAGAAACTGTTGAAGGTCCAGGACCCAATAAAAGCGTATTTTTAATATTTGAAAGTTTATTCATTCTAATCTAAAATAATACTAACTAAAGCTATTATATCTAAAATATTTAAAAACTGATCTTCATTAATATCTGATAGCCATATTTGATCTTGATTCGGAATCTCATATTCTAAAATGAAGTTTAACAATAAGATAACATCTAATATATCTATTATTGAATCTAAATTAATATCTCCTAACTGACCAACTCCTAAGAATCCATCATCACATATCCACTCTGATTCTCCACAATCATTAATAGTCTCTATACAATATTCATAAATTGTTTGAGGGTTTACAAATTCATCATTATAGATAAGATTTTGTCCATTAGAAATAATTGTTAATTGTATTCCATCTCTATATAATTTATAAAATATATCTTCTCCTTCAATAGAAGCCCATTGAACATTAATATAATCTTGAAAATCACCATCTGATGCCACAACCATATCAACAGGGATGGGTGAGTTCTTTCTACTTCCATATGAACATACCACTTCTGATGCACCGCAATTATTAATAGATTCTATACAGTACTGATGAGTTTGATTTTGTTGAGCTAAGTAATCTATATATTGAATTGTTGTATTATCAAGTTGGGCGACCAGTTCATTATCACGATATAAAAGATAATAATCAGATGAATCTTGGTTCCAATCAAGTTGGACATAATCACAATGGTCTCCATTGGATGCATTAAAATCTAGGACTCCATCTGCAGTTTCACATGAATAAAAAACTTCTACTCTTACAAAATCAACACTGTAGTTATCTTCTGAACCTACAACGGGCTGGAGATTCCCTTCACACCATATATTCTCAAATTGATCTGATGGAATCACATAAGGTCCATTTAAAGTATAATCCATACTTAAAGTTGCCTGAAAATTACTATTCCAAGAACAATTATTATCTCTTATAGATACATCTGTTTCTGACCATACTGGAAGAGCATCGCATTGTGCTCCTTGAACATAAATCCTAACCTCTGTTATTTCGTCATAACCAGGAGGTTCAAAATTCCACCAAGCTTCACCATAATAATCAAAAGGATCATACCAACTATCATTAAAGCCCACAACAACACAATTACTGGCATCAAGACAAGAGCAGGTATTACCAACCTCACCATTTGAACCATAATAGTTGCTTCCATAAATTGTGTGTACCCAATAATCTCTTGTATCAGGATACTGATAATTATCATCAAGTAAATTTAAATGACTATTTGAGATTGCATTTAATAAACGTTCATATTGAGTATTATTTATAATACGATGATAAGATGCAGGACCACCATATAATTCCAAATTAGAAACTGCAGTATTAGCAAGTACTAATAAGCTATCATTAATAACATCGATTTGAACAAGCAATAAATTATTTATATTATCCTTTGATTCAATACTTGCATCTATTCTTCCATAATCAATAAAGTGCCTATCAGCAAACCGTGGATTATCATTTGCAAACAAGAATACAACAAGTGCTATAAAAATATATTTAATCATATAAAGTTTCTTTCATATAAATATTGAATGTATGTAATATAAATATAATGAATAACCCTTATAAATCACTATTTTTATTAGACCCGAAAACAACCCATTTAAACCATGGCTCATTTGGGGCATGCCCAAGACCTATATTTGATTCACTAATATCATGGCAAAAAAAATTAGAATTTAATCCTACAAAACATTTAGCAGTTGATATTTATAATCACCTAGAAACATCAAGAAAATCTTTGTCTAATTATATACATTGTAATCAAGATGATATAGTTTTTTTCCCAAATCCTAGCACAGCACTTAATACTGTAATTAAAAGTTTGGATTTAAAACCCGATGATGAGATTCTAACTACAAATCATGAATATGGAGCACTGGATAAAACTTGGAGTTTTATCTGTAAAAAAACAGGAGCTAAATATATCAAACAAAATATAAGACTTCCATTAGAATCTAGAGATAGTTTTGTTAGAACTTTTACTAAAGGACTCACAAATAAAACAAAAGTGATATTTATAAGTCATATCACAAGTTCTACGGGTCTTATTTTTCCTGTGGAAGAAATTTGTAAGATTGCTAAAGAAAATGGAATATTTTGCATTATTGATGGTGCTCATGTTCCTGGACATATACCCTTAAACATTAAAAAATTGAATCCAGATATTTATACGGGAGCGTGTCATAAATGGATGTGTGCACCAAAAGGAACCTCTTTTTTATATGCAAAAAAAGAAATACAAGATGATATTGATCCATTAGTTGTTAGCTGGGGATATGAATCAGAAATGCCGAGCCATTCAAAATTTTTAGATTATCATCAATGGCAAGGGACAAATGACTTATCTACATATCTCACAATCCCAGATGTAATTAATTTTTTAGATGTCAATGATTGGATAACAGTAAGTAATCGATGTCATGAAATTAATATTGAAGCAAGAGAAATGGTCAATCATTGTCTCAATCAAGATCCAATATCAAATAATGAATTTATTGGTCAAATGTCTAGTATAAAAATCAGATGCAAGGACCCTTTTGAATTACAAAAAACATTCTATAATGAATATAAAATAATAATCCCTATCTTCGAATGGAATGATGAAATGTTTTTAAGGTTTTCAATACAAGCTTATAATTCAATTGAAGATATTGAAAAATTAGTTTTTGCTATCAAGAAAATTAATCTATAATCAATAGTTGCCTAAACTTTAATATTTTTCCAATTTCCTATTTTGAATCGAATAAACATAAATGTTGCTAAAAATATTAAATGAATAGCAAAACTATACCATGCTCCCCAATAACCATATTCATAATGGATACTCAAAATATAGCACAGTGGAACAAAAATCACCCAATGATTCAGAATATCTACTAAAGCTGGAATCTTAGTATCACCTGCTCCTGTTAATGCAAACCATAATGTAAAACAAAAAGCATCTACAAATTGAAGTAATCCAACAAATCTTAATCCAGGTACTGCAAGCGCTATAACATCAGGATCTTGTATAAAAAGAGGAATTATAAATTCTGCAAAAGCAATAAAACAAATACCCATACTACCCATAATATATAATGCGCCTCTTAAACTCTCATTCACAGATGATTCAGCTTTATCTGGATTTTCCTCACCTAAAAATTTTCCAACCAGAGTAGCACATGCCTGACCAATACCTATAGCAGGCATAAAAGATGCATGCATAATCTTAAAAATAATCTGGGTTGCAGCCATCTCTATAATACCAATGATTGCAATAATTTTATAAAACATTGTAAGACTTAACATAACTAAAAATTCTTGAATGGCAAGTGGATAAGCAATAATAAGTTGTCTCTTTAACATTGTTTTATTTATCTCAGGTCTAAATACATTGAATTTGTTTTTAATCTCATCATTAAACAAGTAAAAAGAATAATGTAAACAACCCCAAATTGTTGCAATCAATGTTCCAATAGCAGCTCCTTTTACTCCAAGCTCTGGGAAATCAAAGGGGATCCATAGAATAGCTAAAAAACTAAATATAGATGTAGATAAAAATTCTTCTATATAATTTGATCCAAAAATTAATCCCACATTTAAATAAAAATTTATTGCATTAGATGCAAGCACAACTTTCATATGAATTTTAGTCTTCTCAATACCTGTATAAAATCCTTGAAACACAAAACTTGCATAAATAAAATAAATACTCAAAAATATATATA
>CAYOTG010000003.1:0-21391 GCA_964406825.1 uncultured bacterium | reverse complement strand
ACTTTATTTTAGGTCATAAAGTTGTTAGTCTTGAAAAAAAATTAGCTAAATATGCAGGTGTAAATGAATGCATAACTTGTGCATCTGGAACAGATGCCCTTCAGATTTCATTAATGGCACATAATATCGGTCCTGGTGATGTAGTTTTTACAACAAATTTTTCTTTTTTTGCTACAACGGAGGTTATATCACTTGTTGGTGCAACACCAATTTTTATTGATGTAGATGAAACCACTTTTAATATAGATTATAAATTATTAGAATCAAGGATCTCATCTATAATAAATGAGAAAAAATATATTCCTAAAGCTATAATATCTGTGGATTTATTTGGACAGTTAGCAGATTATGATAAAATTGAAAAAATAGCTAAAAAATTCAACTTATTGCTTATTGAAGATGCTGCTCAATCTTTTGGTGCTTCATATAAAAATAGAAAATCTTGTTCTTTTGGAGATATAGCTGCAACATCTTTTTATCCGGCAAAACCTCTTGGTTGCTATGGTGATGGAGGGGCAATTTTCACAAATAATTCTAGATTAGCTAAAAAAATTCGTTCTATAAGAGTACACGGTGAAGGTGAAGATAAATATGATAATATAAGGATTGGTTTAAATAGTAGACTTGATACGATACAGGCAGTCGTACTTCATGAAAAAATGAAGATTTTTGATGAGGAAATAAAATTACGTAATGAAATTGCTGATTATTATAATGAAAATTTAAATGAATTTGTTCAAGTACCTGAAATAGCTGATAATAATATATCCTCATGGGCACAATATTCTATATTAGTAAAAATTCAAGATAGAAATAAATTAATCGATTATCTTCATAAAAATGATATTCCATCAGCAGTTTTTTATAGGAAACCATTTAATACACTCGAATTATATTCTGATAACAATAAACTAGATTTTGATATTTCCTTAAGATTGAGTCAATCAATATTAAGTTTACCTATGCATCCATATTTAACTAAAACAGAGCTAGATAGAATTATTAAAACAATAAAAGATTATTATGCATAAAAAAAATATATTAGTAACAGGATGTGCAGGATTTATTGGATTTCATTTAACAAAAAGGTTATCTGAAAATAATTATAATATAATTGGTATAGATAATTTAAATGATTATTATGATGTGGCAATAAAAGAAAGTAGACTTGATATACTTTCAAATAATAATCAATTTGTATTTTATAAAGTTGATTTATGTAATACATCTGAATTATCAAAAATTTTTAAAAATAATAACATTGATTTTATTATACATTTAGCAGCTCAAGCTGGTGTTCGTTACTCTCTTGAAAATCCAAGTGCATATATAGATTCTAATATTATTGGCTTTATGAATATCTTAGGAGAATGTAAAAAATATAATTTGAATATTATTTATGCATCATCTAGTTCTGTATATGGAGATTCGAAACAATTCCCATTATCAGAAGAAGAAATATGTAAAAAACCTCTTTCGCTTTATGGTGCTTCAAAGCTATTTAATGAACTGACTGCATATAGCTATTCTCATCTTTATAATATATCTAGTATTGGATTGAGATTTTTTACTGTATATGGTCCATGGGGAAGACCTGATATGGCTTTATTTAAGTTTACTAAGAATATTATAGAAAATAAAAAAATAGATGTATATAATAAAGGAAATCATTCAAGATCATTTACTTACATTGATGATATTGTAGATGCTATAGAATCGTTATTAGAAAATTATATTTCTAAAAATAATTTTTATGATGTTCTCAATATAGGAGGTGAAAAATCTATTAGTTTAATGGATTTTATTAAAACTATAGAAAATAAATTAGGCCTTAAAGCAAAAATTAATTTTATGCCTAAGCAATTAGGAGATGTAGAAAAAACAGAATCCGATTGTTCTAAAATAACATCGTTAGTTAATTATAAACCAAAGGTATCTATAGAAGATGGAATTAGTAATTTCATTGATTGGTATAAGGAATATTATTTATAGGTGATTGATTTCCACAATCATATATTACCAGATGTTGATGATGGGTCTAAATCAATAGAAATGACTTTAGATATGTTTAGAACTGCTGAATTACAAGGTATTACAGATGTTGTTAATACCGTCCATTTCCAACACCCTAAAATGGAAAATAAAAATGTTGAATATGATTTTATTGAAAATAAAATCAAGATGGTACAATCTATTTTAGAAGACAATGATATAAAAATAAAAATTCATTCTGCTTCGGAAGTATTCTATTTACCTAATCTTGCTGATATCTTAGATAATCCAATTACAACTTTTGGGAATGGAAGTTATATGCTAATTGAATTTCAAACATTACTATTGCCAGATAATTATAAAGATGAGTTATTTAAACTACAATTAAAAAATATAACACCTGTAATAGCTCATCCAGAGAGATACCGGAAAATTCAGAATAATATCGAAATATTAGAACAGTGGATAGAATTAGGTTATATAATACAAATTGATTGTGGTAGTATTCTTGGATCATTTGGTAAAGAAGCTAAAATAACCTCTGATTATATTATTAAAAATAATCTATGTCACTTAATAGGTTCTGATGCCCATAATAATACTAAACGAAACTTTTGTCTATTGGAAGCGTATGAAGTGTTGAGTAAGTTAGTGAATGTAGAATATGTGGCACATTTAAAAAGTAATTCTAAGAGAATTATTAGAGGAGAAAAAGTTTTTTTATTTATGAATGGAATAGAAGAAAAACTACATAGGGGAAATAAATTCTCTATTATAAAGAAATATATATATAAAATGCTTAATTTTAAAGATGCAATATTATAGATATTATATTAACATATTAATTTTAATAAGTTTTATTATGAGTTCTCCGTCAATTAATAATCAATTAATATCAAATGAAAAGTATATTACGGGTGATGATGGAGTGATTAGGATGTATATAAATGTTATGGGTCACGTAGAGTCACCAGGACTTTATCTAGTTTATGATGGAATTGATATCATTACAGCATTATCAATTTCGGGGGGTTATAAAAATGGAGCAAATCTTAATAAAATCACTGTATATAGAGAAGATGGAACTGAGGAAGTTTTTAGTTTAAAAAATATTTTGAACAATACTACTAATATTACTTTAAATCCTCATGATACAATATATGTTCAACAAAAAACAATGTCTAAAATATTCAATTCATCAAATATTCCTACAATTGTTCTTAGTATTCTAAATTTAGCTTTAACTATAGATAGAACAGACTAAAAATAATGATACAAAATAGCAATAAAAAAATACTCAACAGTGTTGACGATAGAGAATATAATATTTCAGAGTTATTCTATCTTATAAGAAATAATATTAAAACTATTCTGCTTATTGCTACTGTTATTATTTTTTCAGTTATATACTATACTTTAGTTTCAAAACCAGTATATAAAGCAAGTAGCACAATTATTATCAGTGGAGAAAAACAATCAACAATGTCAATGCTTGATATTGGATTAGGAACTGATAGAAATCATTTAGAGAATGAAATCCAAATTTTAAAATCAAGAACAATTTCTGAATTAGTTATTGATAGATTACTTGAAAGTGAACATAAAAATGATCTTTATTTGTTTGGAACTAAACCTTATAAACCAGTTTATTATAGAAAATATTTGACGTTAGGTTTACTTGATAGTTTTCAAGAAACAAGAGAATTATCTGCTGATTTAGATAGCAGGTTAAAAGAAACCTTTATTAAACATTTAAAAAAATCAATATCAATAGTTAATGAAAGGGGTACAGATGCCCTGACAATTTCAATAGTCAGTCTTAATCCAACTGAAGCAGCATTAATATGTAATACCTTAATTGATGTTTATAAGCAGAATGATTTAGAATGGGTAACAGGCGAGATGACTCATCTTAAATCATTTTTAGTTGAACAATTAGATACGAAAGAGACTGAATTAAATAAAATTGAACAAGAATTAAAAGATTTTCAAGAAAAAGAAAAAATATTTGGAGTTGATGACAATTCAAAGCTTACACTTGAAAATTTAACGAAGTTTGAATCAGAATATAATAATATGTTAGCTGGTATTAATATAATTACTGAAAGAGAAAAATATTTCAATCAACAGTTAACAAGCGATGAGAAGGATTTTAGTGGTAAGCTGAGTAATACAATAAGCGATCGATTAGCTGCTTTGAAAAATGAAATGAAATTAATTGAAATAGAATTAGTCTCTGTAAGTACACAATACGAAGATAATCATAAAGCCGTAACTGATTTAAAATCAAAGTTGATAAAATTACAGAAACAGGTTGATGAGGAATCCAATAAATTGATTTCTGAAGGAATTTCATCTGCAGATCCATTATTATATAGACAAGGCTTAATGGACTCTTTGATTAGTATACAATTTACAAAAGCTAACTTAGAATCAACAGCTAAGGCATATGAAGAGATAATTAATAATTATGATAATAAATTAAGTGCCCTTCCAGAAAAAGTTTTAGAGTATACAAGATTAGAAAGAAATAGATTTATAATTGCTGAGACCTATAGCTTTATGAGAAAAAAATTAGAGGAAGCAAGAATTGGAGAAGCTTCTAAAATTGGTAAAATAAGAATTATTGATAAGGCTATATCAAATAGATATCCAATTAGCCCTAATAAGCTATTTAATCTTATTATTGGTGTAATCTTAGGATTAAGTCTTGGTATTGGTTTTATTATATTAAGAGAACTTTTTGATAATACTATAAAAACTATAGAGCAGCTAGAGAGAAGAGGTTTATCTATCCTGGCAATTATACCTGCCATTGACACACATATGAATAAGGCAAATAAGAAGGTATATTTAAAAAGTAATAGAAATGTAGAAAAGCTTCAAAATAGACTAATAACTCATGAAGATCCTAAATCACCTATATCTGAAGCTTATAGAGGTTTAAGGACGAGTTTAACATATTATAATACTAAAAAAGAGTGTAAAGTTATACTAGTAAGTAGTGTTGGTCCAAGTGAAGGAAAAACTACTACAATTGCAAATCTAGCTATAACTTATGCAAATCTAGGTAAAAAAACTTTATTGATTGATTCAGACCTTAGAAAGCCTATTGTTCATAATATTTTTAATATAGATAAAACTCCTGGTTTAACTAGTTTCTTATGTAGTGATATCAAATTTCAAGAAGTGGTTAAAAAAACTGATATTGACAATTTAGATATAGTAACATCTGGAGTTATTCCTCCAAACCCTTCAGAATTATTAGATTCAGAAGCAATGATAACATTTATAAATGAAGCAAAAGCGAATTATGACGTTATTCTATTTGATTCCCCTCCTCTAATTGCAGTTACAGATGCCTATGTTTTACTTAAAAATATTGATGAATTTTTATTGGTTATAAGAGCAGGAGTAACTGAAAGAGGTGGATTAGAAAGAGTACTAGCTGCTATAAATCATTCAGATATTAATTTAACTGGAACTATATTAAATGCAGTTACTGAAGAACATTCATATGGTGCTGGATATTATTATAATTATTACCAGTATTATTATGGTGAAGACAATAATTAATTATTTAATCAGATGAAAAAAGTTTATATAGGTATGAGCGCAGATATTGTGCATCCAGGACACCTTAATATTTTGCTAGAAGGATCAAAATTAGGTAGAGTTATTGTTGGGGTATTAACTGATGAAGCTATAGTAAGCTATAAGCGACTTCCCTATCTTAGTTTTAACCAAAGAAAACAAATCATTCAAAGTATTAAATATGTAGATGAAGTTATTGCACAAAAAACACTTGATTATACAGACAATTTATATTCTATAAAACCCGATTATGTTGTGCATGGCGATGATTGGAAGAAGGGCCCACAAAAAAAAACTCGTGAAAATGTAATTAAAGTAATTAGTGAATGGGGTGGTAAAGTAATTGATATTCCATATACTAAAGGAATTTCTTCTACTATGTTAAATAATAAAATTGATTCAATCGGAACAACACCAGAAATACGATTAAAAAGATTAAGAAGATTACTTGAAGTTAAGCCAATTCTTAGACTTATAGAGTCTCATAGTGGTTTAACAGGATTAATAGCACAAAATACTAAAATTGATAAAAAGGGTATAAATTTTGAATTTGATGGAATGTGGTCAAGTAGTTTAACTGATTCAACATTAAAAGGTAAACCAGATATAGAAACTGTTGATCTTACAAAAAGGTTACAAGGATTAAATGATATTTTAGAATGTACTAATAAACCTATTATTTATGATGGTGATACTGGAGGTAAAATTGAACATTTTACTTTTACAGTAAGAACACTTGAAAGACATGGAATATCTGCAGTAATTATTGAAGATAAAATAGGTTTAAAGAAAAACTCTTTGCTTGGTAATAGTGTTCCTCAAGTTCAAGATAGTATAGATAATTTTTCAAAAAAAATATCAGAAGGTAAAAAGGCTCAAATTACTGATAATTTTATGATTATTGCACGTGTAGAAAGCCTTATTTTAGGCAAATCAATAAATGATGCTTTAAAAAGATCGTTTGCATATATTGATGCAGGTGCTGATGGTATAATGATTCATAGTAAGAATAAAAATGGAAATGACATAAAAGAATTCTGTAAAAAATTTAGATCTAAAAATGAAACTATACCCATAGTGGTTGTTCCAACAACATATAATCATATAAAAGAAGATGAATTTCAAAAAATGGGTGTTAATATAGTTATATATGCGAATCATTTATTAAGATCATCATATCCTGCAATGTTGAATGTAGCCAAGTCTATACTTATTCATGGTAGATCCTATGAGACAGACAAAGACTGCTTATCAATTAAAGATATACTAAAATTAATTCCCGGAACAAAATGATATCAGCAAAAAATTTTATTGAAGAGCTACATAGCCATGATATAAAATTTTATACAGGGGTCCCTGATTCATTACTTAAAAGTATATGCGCTTATATTTCTGATAATTCTGAATCTGATAATAACATTATAGCAGCTAATGAGGGTGCTGCTATTGCTATTGCTGCTGGATATAACCTAGCTACAGAAAAAATCCCCCTTGTTTATATGCAAAACTCAGGTATTGGCAATGCTATAAATCCACTATTATCTTTAGTAGACTATGATGTATATAATATTCCTATTTTAATGCTAATTGGATGGAGAGGTGAACCAGGCTTTAAAGATGAGCCTCAACATGTAAAACAAGGTGAAATTACATTAGAATTATTAGATACAATGAAAATTAAATATGAAATTTTACCTCAAGACCCAGCTTTATTAAAAAAATGTATTAATAATAGTGTATCATATATAAAGAAAACTAATAGACCTTTTGCATTAGTTGTAAAGAAAAACACTTTTTCAAAATACAGTGCTAATCGTGAGAATAAATCTAATCTTATGAAAAGAGAAGATGTATTAGAATATATAGTATCTCAATTGTCAAAAGATGATATTATTGTTTCAACCACAGGTAAAACTTCTAGAGAAATATTTGAGATTAGAGAAAAATTTGATAATAGTCATGAACAAGATTTCTTAACTGTTGGTTCTATGGGTCATGCAAATCAAATTGCTTTAGGTATTGCTATACAAAAAAAAGATAGAAATATATATTGCATTGATGGAGATGGTGCTATGATAATGCATACAGGTTCATTAGGAATCATAGGAGATTTATCTCCTGAAAATTTCAAACATATTTTAATTAATAATGGTGCACATGATTCTGTAGGTGGCCAAAAAACAATTGCACAAAATATAGATATGTGTTCTATTGCCAAAGATTTCAATTACAAGAAGACTTATAAGGTCAAAAGTAAGAGTGAATTAAAAAATGTTTTTGATGAATTTAAAAATAGTAAGGGCCCTGTTTTTTTAGAAATTATAGTTAAAAAGGGAGCAAGAAAAGAATTGGGAAGACCAAATATTTCTCCTAAAGAAAATAAAAAAGCATTTATAAAGTTTTTAAAAAATGGAACAAAATCTTAAAATAGGAAATCATCTAGTAAAATATACTTATGATATAATCACTAAGTATGCCCCAAGTTCAATCTTAGTTGTTTCAGCAAATAAATCATATCTTGAGAATAATGAATCAATAACTTTGTTCAAAGAAATTTTAAAAAAGTATAAGCATGTTAGATATTATGGTTTCAAGAATAATTTAAATATAGATGATGTCAAGAAAGGATTATCTATTTTTAAAAATAATAATTGTGATATGATAATAGCAATTGGTGGTGGAAGTGTTATAGATATGGCAAAATGTATTAATGCCTTTCAATTAGATGAAATATCTGAATTAATTGAAAAAATCAAAAATAATTCAATAATTAATAAAGATGTTCCATTATTAGCAATTCCAACAACAACAGGTACAGGAAGCGAGTCAACACAATTTTCTGTTATTTATTTAGATAAAAAAAAATATTCACTTTCTTCAAAATATCTTTTGCCTAATGATGTGATTATTGATCCAATATTAAGTCAATCACAGAATCCTTATCAATTATCATGTTCTTGTATGGATGCATTTTGTCAAGCGATTGAATCATATTGGGCTGTATCATCTGATAAGGTATCAAAACAATATGCATTAAAAGCTATTGAGTTATGTAAAGAAAATATTGTTGATGCTGTAAAAAATAAAAGTCATAGTGCTGTATATAATATGGCAATTGCTGCAAATTATTCAGGTAGAGCCATTAATATTTCTAGAACCACGGCTCCACATTCTGTATCATATGCACTAACTTCATATCTTGATTTTCCTCATGGGCAAGCTGTTGCAATGACAATAAGTAATTTCTTTAAATTTAATTATGAGGTTAGTGAAGAATCAGTTAATGATATAAGAGGTGTTAAGTATGTTAAATCTACTATTGAAGATTTAATTATTGCATTAGGTTTTAAAGAAATAAATGAAGTAGTAATATATTTTGAATCATTATTATTAGACATCGGATTATTCAATAATGAAATCAAGGAAAGAATAAGAAGTCAAATAGATATCATTGTTGAAAATGGTTTTAATCCTGATAGAATGAATAATAACCCTAGGTTAGTTTCAAAAGATGAATTAAGAACTATTTTTAATAATATATGTCAATGAAAAAATACCACATATTTTGGATTTTAATTGATTCAGCAAGAAATTATGAATCTAATGAGGATGATAGAGGACTGCCAAGTAGTGTTTCTGAATTCTCAAAAGAATCAATCTTTTTTAAAAATACAGTAACCAGTGCTCCGAGTACCATCCAATCAATTTCTAGTATGATGACCAGTGTACCAAGTTTTTACTTATCAAGGTCCTATAATAATTATGTCGGAATATCAGATTCTTTTGATTACTTCCCACATGTTTTAAAAAATAATGGATATAATTTATATGGTGCTATTTATTTTAAACATGGAAGAGAAATTATGACTAATTTATTTGGAACATTAAATAAAAGACTCTATCCCAAAGGACTCAGCCATAGAAAGGAAGTTTGGAATAATTTAGATATATATAATGTTTTCAGAAAAATAATGGATGCTAATGATTGGAATGTCCCGACTATGAGTTATTTACATTATAATGTTAGGGTCGATACAAATATTTCAGATATTATAAGCCAAACAATAAATAGCATTGATAAAAAGGGTTTGATGGATGATAGTATTATAATTATAAACTCTGATCATGGATATCCCTCAAAAATAAGAAAATGGGATGCTGATGATGCAAAGAGGAGAGGTTGGGGACATGATGAATTAATGTATAATGATAGTGTGCTTACACCCTTAATAATAAAATATCCTAATTGTCAAAGTAAGATTATAGAAAATTTTGTTGCTACGGTTGATATTGTCCCATCAATATCTCATATTTTGAATTTACCAATATCAAAAAAATATACAGGAGTAAATTTGTTTGACCCCAAACTAGATTTAGATAATCGATTAATTCGTTCAGATAATAGATATATAAGTCAGTTGCCAAGTAAAACTTCATTTATTTATAATGATAAGAAATGTATTATTAATAATAATAAAACAGGCAAATCGACATATGAATATTATAATTTGACTAATGATGAGTTTGAAAAAAATAATTTAGGTTTTAATGATGACTTCAAAAGTTTACAAATAAAAATTGATGAAAATATTGAAGAATATAATTCGTTTCATGAAAAACTTCTTCTAGATAAGTGGAAATCCATTCAAAATAAAAGTATTAATTCAATTTTAATTATAGTAGATAGTAGCCCTGCATTTAATAATATAATACGATCTATTTGTTCAAAATTATATCCTGATTCTAAAATTTCAATATTAAAAGATAAGTATGATGAAAATAAATTTGATTTAGTATTATTTATTATTGATTCTGAATTACCCTGGAGTTTTAATAAAAAACTCAAATTATTAAAAAGAATCAAATATAAAAAAATTATTTATTTAGATGATAATGGTAATATTTATTATCATTTAATAAAACTCAATTTGTATTCTAACTTTATTAAAAAGAGGTTAGTCTTTTTAAAAACTGATAAATTATATTTATTTGATTTATTAAAGAGACTTTTTTTTAAAAAAATACTAAAACCCATTAAATAAATTTAATGATTAAAAATTTTTTAATTCTTGTTGGTGGTACTGCATTTGCTCAAATGATTTCTATTGCTAGCACGCCATTATTAACTAGGCTTTTTTCACCTCAAGATTTTGGTATTTTAGGTTCTATATTAGCTGTGTCAGCTATTATTTCAGTTGTAGGTTCAATGAAATATGATATGGCCATAGTATTGGGAGAAAATAATAAAGAAGCCTCATATATTCAGTTTCTTTCAATAATAATATTGTGTTTATTAACTATAGTTTTATTTTTATTTACTTTAATAACTCCCAGCTATTTATTTGAAATAATTGGTTTGCAGTTTAATGTTTTTTGGTTAATCCCCTTATTCTTTTTTATTAGTTTTAATAGTATTCTGTCTTCTAGGCTTAATAGAGAAGAAATGTATAAACAACTATCTTTATCGCAAATTATAAAGCGATTGGTTATAGTTTTTTCTCAAATTATTTTTGGTTATATAGGATTTGGTCCAGTAGGATTAATTATAGGTAATATATTGGGTGTAGCTTTAAGTACGTTGTATTTATATATATACAATATTGATTTTTTAAACTTTAAAAATGAATATTCTAATTATAAATATTTTACTGAAATCGCAACTAAGTATAGGCAGTTTCCTATATATACTGTTCCTCAAACGATGTTGAATACTTTTATTATTCAACTTCCTATAATTTTTCTAGGGATTTTTTATAGTGTGCAAGTTGTAGGAGCTTATTTCTTAACAGTGAAAATAATCCAATTGCCAACTAACTTATTGGGCCAATCTGTAAGAAGAATTTTTTATAAAGAAGCCAGTAAGAATAAAGATAATATATATAGCTTAAGAAAAATATATAATAAAATTACAATTTCTCTTTTAGCTGTTATTTTTATCCCTACGATATTATTGTATCTGTTTTCAGAACCTATTTTCATCTATGTATTTGGTGATGATTGGCTGCTTTCAGGAAAATTTGCTAAATATATGATATTATGGTTTAGTGCTGTGTTTGTTATGTCTCCAACTAGAATTTTATTTATAGTTTTAAATAAGCAAAGCATTTTACTTGTATTGGATGCTGTACTTGGAATTATGCGATTATTAGTATTATTGATTGCATACTATGGCTATACTCCTCTATTTATAATTAGTTTGTACTCTATATTATCATGTACATTCTATGTGTCAACTATTTTTGGCTGGCAAATATATTTTTATAAAAAAAATATAGTTAATACTTGATATGAATATTTTAATTCATAAACTAGTTCTTTTCTTTAATTTCCTCATTCTTGGAACATTATTTTTATTTTGTCCAGAAGGCATGAATAAACTCTTTATATTTTCATGCTTAATCATAGTATTACTTAGTTTGATATTTTTTTATAGAATTAAAAGAAAAGAGAATAATAAGTTTATTTTATTCTCAGTAACTACATTTTTTCTTCTCAGTTATATTATTGTTCATTTTCAAATTCCAATTATAGAATTAATGGGTATATCAATTAAGTCTAATATCTTTTATTTTATTTGGGCTAATGAATCTATTGTAAATAAATCAGTGATTATTTCATCTTTAGGTATTGTTTCTTTTATGTTGGGATCAATATTATTTATACAAAAAGAGACTCAACAGATAAATAAAAAATTTAAATATAAAACAAATAAATCAATATTATTTTTAATCGTACCTACTTATATATTTTATATTTTGTTTTTTATTACATCGGGTTCATACTTAACTGGTTCCTATTATGCAGGTGATCAACTTGGGATGTCAAATTATTTTTTTTCAGCTTTTAATATATTTTTAAGTGCAGTACTAATTACAAGATTGTATTATATATCTCTTCTTGAAAATAAAAATATCAATTTTATAAGCTATCTTAGATTATTTGGTATGCCAATATTAATCATTACACTTTGGCATATAGGCTTTTCTTTTTATGTTGGTGATAGAGGGCCTGTGATTGCCTATGGTATATTATTATTTTCTTTATTTTTTACACGATATCATAAATTCAAATTAATTTATTTTTTAGCTCTTTTTTTATTGATTGGCCCACTTATGAATCTTATGTCTCAAGCTCGATCAAGATATGTTGATGAATCATATGTAGATCGAATGAAAAATGCACAATTACTTTATTCAGAAAAAACAAAAATATTATCAAAATTTGAAAGTGATAATATACTAATGCCACAAACTGTAGAGCTTGCTTATTCAATTCGATGTTTAAATCATGCTATATACTCCATTACGAGTATAAATGATTATTTTTTCGGCTATTTCCAAATCAGACAAATTATTTCATCTATTCCTGGTGCTGGAGGTATTTTCCTTAAAATATTTGGAAAAAATGATAAAAAATATGATGGAAGTACTAGCTATATATCCTATTTAATTCAAGGCGATTATCCAAAATATGGTGATGGTACTACAGTGACTGCAGATTTATATCTTGATTTTGGTATTATAGGCGTTATAGTTGGATGTATGCTATTTGGCCTTTTTATTTCAAGATATGAACCGTATTTATTTAATCATGCAACAGGCTCTATGTTTGTTTGGATAGTATTGTTACTATATCTATCATCTGGAGTAGTTTTAGGCCGATCTACTTTTTTACATATTTTTCAAAAAGTTTTTATGATTTATATGGTTATTATGATTAATGATTTTATAATTAAGAAACTATCTCATCATGAAGAGTAAAGTATTATTTATAGTTACCAAATTAGATGTAGGTGGATTGGAAACATATTTATTACGTTTTTTATCTTTTGCGAAAGATAGAATAGAAACCAGTGTTTTATGTAAATCTGGGGAACCAGGTAAATTAGATAATAAATTTTCTAATCTTAATACCAATTTGATTTATCAAAAAGTTAAATATTCCCCATCTTCTTCGTGGATTAAAATATATCAATTATTTAAAAATAATAAATATGATGCAATAGTTGATTTTACAGGCACTATCTCTGCACCTATCATATTGATTGCATGGCTTGCTAAAATAAATAAAAGAATTATTTTTTATAGAAGCTCAAGATATTCTTTTAGAAGTACTTTTTTTAGAAAAATTTATATAAAAATATGTATGATTATTAACTTGAAATTAGCTACACAAATTTTATCCAATTCTAAAGAGGCTTTTAGAGTGATATTTAAAAATAAAAAAAATAAATTATTTAAAGTTATTAAAAATGGAATTCCTTATAAACCTTCTGATATATATGATAAAAATGCTATATGTAATAAATATAAAATTCCTGAAAATAGTTTTATAATTGGTCATATTGGAAGATTCGTACAGGAGAAAAATCATGCTTTCATTATGAGTGTTGCAAATAAGCTATTAGATAAATATAAAGATATATATTTTATATTTTGTGGAAAAAATGTAGATGAAAATCTCAAAAACAATGAGATCTACAACACCTGTAAATCTAATTTTATATGTATTGATTTTATTGAAGATGTTTATGAATTACATCAAGTTTTAAATTGCTTTATATTTCCTTCTAAATTTGAGGGGCATCCAAATGCATTGTTAGAATGTGTTAATTCAAGAGTTCCTATAATTGCTAGTAATGTTAATTCAATTAAAGAACATTTTCCTCAGTTCATGTCTCCAACATTACTAGATTTAAATAATGAAAATGAATTTGTTAATAAAATTATTAAGTATTACAATGGAGAATTTGGTTATAACTTAGATGAGGCCTCGATATGGTCACAAAGTGAGTTTGATTGCGATAAGTGTTTTGAAGAGTTTATTTCAGAATTAATTTAAAGATAGGAGATATAATGCAAGGTAGAACATTATTCAAAATAGTTAAGCCATTAGTGCTTATCATTTCTTTAATATTTAAAATAATACCAAACTTTATATTATTTTTTATTTGGGATTTACTCTCAGTTTTTGATAATAAAATAGCGGTGTTTTTTAGGTATTGTATTATAAAATCAAAATCTAAAGTATGCGGTGATAATGTATATATTGGTAAAAATGTTACCTTGAAAAAAGTAAGCTCTTTAGAATTAGGATCTAATGTTAGTATTCATAATAATTGTTATATTGATGCATCGGGTGGTATTGTTATTAAAAATGATGTTTCTATCGCTCATAATTCAACAGTTATGTCTTCTGCTCATACATGGGCAGATAAATCAATTCCAATTAAATATAACCCACAAAATTATTCTAAAGTTATTATTGATTCAAATGTTTGGATTGGTTGTGGTGTAAGAATTCTTGATGGCGTACATATTCAAGAGAATGTTATAATAGGAGCTGGTGCAGTATGTACAAAATCAATATTAGAGGAAGGTATTTATGCTGGAATGCCTGCAAAAAAAATTAAGGATCTTTAATGAAACTTTTATTTGTTCATGATCATAAATTCTATAAAGAAAATAATGATTTTTATAGTTCGGGTGGCCTACCTAAAAACATTTGGAGTAGATATCTAGATTTTTTTTCATCCATAATTGTTATTGGAAGGAAATTAGATAAAAAAAATCCAGGACTGGTACAATCAAATACAGAAAAAGTTAAGTTTAATTTAATGGAAGAATATAGAAATCCACTAGATGAATTTTTATATTCAAAAAAAATTGATAATAATATTATTGATTCTCTTAAACAAGTTGATGCAGTCTTAGTAAGACTTCCCAGTATTTTAGGATTTAGAACAATCAATATATGTAAAAAAATAAATAAACCCTATGCAGTTGAAGTTGTCGGATGTGTATGGGATTCATATTGGAATTATGGTAACATTTCAGGAAAATTATTAGCATTGTATTCATATAAAAGAATGAGAAAAATAGTGAAAGAATCAGAATATGCAATATATGTTACAAAATATTTTTTACAAAAAAGATATCCAGCAAATGGTTATTCTGAATATGCATCTAATGTTGAAATTGATGAGTTCCCAACATCTGTTTTAGATGAACATAAGAACATAGTACTGAATAATACTAAAATTAAATTTGGAATGATAGGTAATCTTAATGTTAAATATAAGGGTTTTGATACAGCGATAAAGGCATTTTCAATAATAAAAAATAAAATTGAAAATTTTGAATTATTATTAGTTGGAGGTGGTAATAGCAAAAGTATTCAAAACCTGATAGAAAAATATGATTTATCTGATAATGTTAAAATTCTAGGTTTATTAAAATCAGGAAATGAAATTTATAATTTTTTAGATACCTTGTCAGTCTATTTGCATCCTTCGAAACAGGAGGGACTGCCTAGATCATTAATAGAGGCAATGTCACGTGGATGTCCCGCCTTATCATCATCAGTTGCAGGTATTCCTGAATTACTAGATGAAAAATACTTACATCAACCAGGAGATTATAAAGAATTATCAAAACAAATTGAAAGCTATAGTATTGATAAAGAAAAATTATTATTGATGGCTAATGAAAATTTTATTAAATCAAAAGAATATACAAATTCAAAATTAAATAAAAGAAGAAGCGAATTTTTTAAGAATTTCAGAGATAGTATATAATGAAAATAGTATTTACAAGTAATAGTTCTTGGAGTATTTATAATTTTCGTAAAAATTTGTTATTAAAATTGCAGTTTTTAGGCTATCAGATAATTTTGGTTTCTCCTAAAAGTGATTACCAAGATAAATTAAAGCAGCTGGGTTTTAAATGTGAATCTTTAAAGATTAATAGTAGTTCTACAGGATTTGTCTCGAATTTTAAAGTTTTATATAATTTATACAAGATATATAAAAAAAATAATCCAGATATTGTACTACATAATGCTGCTAAACCTAATATTTATGGAGCCATTGTATGTAGAATACTTAATATCCCCGTAGTAAATAATATTTCTGGCCTTGGTACTTTATTTTTAAATAACAAATTATCCTCTAAAACCGGGAGATATTTATATAAAATATCACAAAAAAAAGTACACACGGTTTTTTTTCAAAATCATGATGATATGTCGCTATTCATTGAAAGAAAATTAGTTAAAAAAGAGCAATCTCAATTAATACCAGGATCAGGAGTTGATTTAACTAAATTTCAGCCATGTGTAAAAGATCGAAATAAAATAATTAAATTTGGTTTTATTGGAAGATTGTTAAAAGATAAAGGAATTTTTGAATATATAGAAGCAGCACAATTAATTTCAAAAAAGTATGAAGGTAAATGCAAGTTTTATGTTTTAGGAGAAATTTATAAAGAAAATCCAACAGCTGTTACCAAAAAACAACTTGATGAATGGATAGATAATAATACTATTACATATTTAGAAAAAACTGATTTAGTTGAAGAGGAAATGAAAAATTTTGATTGTATAATTTTACCATCTTATAGAGAAGGTCTATCTAAGGTTCTTTTAGAAGCATGTGCTATGGGTATCCCCGCAATAACAACTGATGTTCCTGGCTGTAGAGATGTGATTGAAGATTCAAAAAATGGCTTTATTTGTAATGTTAAAGATGTAACTGATTTATCTAATAGTATAGAGCGTTTTATCTGTTTATCTAATGAAGAAAGAGATAAAATGGGCCAATTTGGAAGAAAAAAAGCAGTAGAGGAATTTGATGAAAATATCGTAATGGATAATTATATTAAAGTTATTCATAGTATTAAATTATAATTATAAATTACAATATATGATATATATACCAATAACTGCTGTTCTTATTTTCGCTGTTTTTATTTATTGTCAGTTTGCAATAAAATACAATATAACAGATAAACCAGATTCAAGAAGATCTCACAATACCTCTACCATAAGAGGAGCTGGAATAATTTTTCCTTTATCAGCAATGATTTGGTTTTATCTCAATGGGATAGCTGATATTTATTTCTTTTTAGGCTTGATATTTATATCCTTAATTAGTTTCTTAGATGATTTAGTTAATTTGAAACCTATCAATAGAATGATTACTCATATATGTGCAGCTTTCCTTTTAGCGCTTCAATTTGATTTATTTAGTTTGCATCCATTAATATTGCTACCCATCATTATTTTGATTGTTGGTTGGTTTAATGCCTCTAATTTCATGGATGGTATAAATGGTATAACACCTTTATATTCATTCTTATGTCTTTCTTTCTTATATATGATTGGTTACAATGAAAATATATATGATATTGATTTTATAAGAATAGTTATGTTGTCATTATTAATTTTTTCATTCTTAAACTTTAGAAAACAGGCTATTGCATTTGCTGGAGATGTTGGTTCTATTTCTTTATCTTATATAATTGCTTTTTTAATGTTGAGCTTAATGATTAGCACTGGAGAGTTGTCATATATTCTATTTCTATCTGTTTATGGCATAGATTCAGCAATTACAATTATACAGAGGTTATTAAAAAGAGAAGATATTTTTAAGCCTCATCGTACACATTTATACCAATATCTTGCTAATGAAAAAAAATGGTCACACCTGCTTATATCTGCAATTTATTCTTTAATTCAATTATTTATAAATCTTTCAGTAATTTTTATAATTATCCCTAGTGAACATTCTATATCTTTAAGTATTTTAGTGTTAAGTGTTTTAATATCCATTTATTTAATAATTAAAAATAAAGTGTCTAAATTTTCATAATGAAGAACTTAAAAAATATAATATTACACTTTTCAAGTTTGCCTAGAAGAAATAAGCAAATTATTTTATTAATTGTTGATATTTTTAATTTATACTTTTCTATTTATTGGGCTTTTGTATTAAGACATGATACTTTTTATATATTGGATGAATTTATAACGATTAGTTATTATCCTATATACCTGATTTTCCCCTTTATTGTCATCCCTCTGTTTATAATAAATGGTTTATATAGAGCTGTTCTAAAGCATATAGGATTTAAGACGATTGTTGCAATTGTTTCATCATTGGCTATAGCAAGTTTATTTGCTACACTTTATATAAGTGTATTTACAACCCATGGTGCATCTTATTCTATTATTGCTATTAATCTCTTAATCTCTATTTTAAGTACTTTTGCATTAAGGTATTTAGCGCATTGGTTTTTATATTCATTTTCTAAATCAAAGACCAATCTTGTTAATGTCGCTATTTTTGGTGCAGGTGATGCGGGTGTAATGTTGGCTGAGAGTATAGATAGAAGTCATAAATACTTATTAAAAGCTATAATTGATGATGATTTAGCAAAGACAAATACTGTGATTAGGTCAGTCAAAGTATATTCTCAAGATCATATTAACAGCTTAATAAAAAATAAAGATATTAAAATGATTTTATTAGCTATTCCATCTTTAGCCAAAAAAGATAGGAAAGAAATATTACATAGATTATCAAAATTCCCTGTTAATGTTATGGAACTTCCATCTATTGATAATATTATAGATGGTAAGGTTACTATAAGTGATATAAAACCAGTGCAAGTTGAAGATATTTTAGGAAGAGAACCTATTAAACCGATTGAATCTTTATTAAAGAAAAATGTAGAAGGTAAAAATATTTTAATAACAGGTGCAGGAGGTTCTATTGGATCTGAATTATGCAGACAAATATATACATTAAGACCCAAAACATTGGTCTTGTATGAATTATCTGAATATAGTCTTTATAAAATAGATCATGAATTAAGTAAAATGGATTTAAATATTCAGGTTGTTTCTGTTTTAGGATCAGTGCAGCATAAAACCAGATTAGATATGATTTTTAAAAAGTATAAAATAAATACTGTTTATCATGCAGCTGCATATAAGCATGTTCCAATGGTAGAGTCAAATCCATGTGCAGGTGTTTATAATAATATTATTGGTACGTATAATGTTGCACAGCAGGCTAAAATAAATAACATCGAAACTTTTGTACTTATTAGCACAGATAAAGCTGTTAGGCCTAGTAATATAATGGGTGCAACAAAAAGATTTTCAGAATTAATATTACAAATGTTTAATAGTGAAAAAGAATGCTCAACAGTATTTACTATGGTTAGATTTGGAAATGTCCTTGATTCAGCAGGTTCTGTATTACCTCTATTTAGAAACCAAATTAAAGAAGGTGGTCCAATCACTGTTACTCATTCAGATGTTATAAGATATTTTATGTCAATCCCTGAAGCCGTTCAGTTGGTGATTCAGGCAGGAGCAATGGCAGATGGAGGGGATGTATTTATCTTAGATATGGGTGAACCTGTTAATATTCTTGAAATGGCAAAAAAAATGATTTATTTAAGTGGTTTGACTCCAATAGATAAAAAGAATGAGAATGGTGATATCACTATTAAAATTACAGGTTTGCGTCCTGGAGAAAAATTATATGAAGAACTGTTGATTGGTAAAGATTCAATTGAAACTGAACATCCACGTATAATGAAAGCAAGCGAAGTTCAAATATCAGATCAATTGGTTGAAGAAGGTATAAATGAATTCAGTATTGCTTGCAAGAATCAGGATACAGAAAAAACTAAAATTCTTTTAAGTAAGTATGTTAGTGAGTATAAACCAGTAGAATTATAAAATCATTATTTATTTAAAGATATATTTTTTCTCAAATTAGAAGTAGAAAAGTCATGGTTTCTATGATGGTAGTATATTTTGATATCCAAATCATCTCCTGTAAACCCTTTATTTTTATAATCGCTGCCTAGTATTCTGATATCTGGCTTTATTTTTTTTAATAATTCATATAAGTCTTTTTCTGAATTATAAATACAAATTTCATCAATATACTTTACAGCTTCTAATTGAATTTTTCTTTCCTCTAAAGATTGTATAGGTTTGTTTTTTTCTGCTCTATCTAATGTTGGGTCTGTTTGGAGCCCAACTATGAGGTAATCGCACTGTTTTTTTGAATCTTTTAACATCAGAATATGTCCAGCGTGAAGTAAATCAAAACAGCTACATGTAAAACCTATGATTTTATTATTATCCATTGATTAATGAATAGGGTGTTTATAATGTGATGGATTTACCGATATTTATATTTAAACCATATAACCCATGTAGATGTGATACCCTGTATTTTTTATCTACATCAAAAATTTGTTGAAATCTTATCCCTATTGAGACATCTACTTTACTGATTGATAAATCATGCATTATGTCAATTATTCCACTTGCCCCAATGGCTCCAGCGCCAGTCATATCAGATATTCCAAAACCAAACTTAAAATCAAGTGGTAACTTTTTAAATTTTGTTTTAAGATCAAAACTTACGGTATTAATCTTTTTTGTAGCTATAGTGTTACCAATTAATGAACTCGCATTAATAGTCATTCCATATATAAATTTTTGTTTAAAGAGTGTAAGTGGTTTAGGAGCTTGTAAACTGATTCCAATAGAATGTCCTGGATTAAATGCAGCTCTATCTGATGATGTAATTGGAGATATTTGACCAATGTGGGTATTTATTCCAAGACTCCAATTTTCAAAAAAATCTTTTAATGTTCTTTTTTGTTGATTTTCTTGAGAAAAAAGGAAACACAATGATAAGATTAAAAATATCTTTAATAATTTCATAATTTGTATCCTATATTTGTTGGGTAAATATACCGTAATTTTAGGTATATAAACCAATTATTTATTTATATTTAAGTATACAAAAAGGGGTCCTAAATCATGAATATAACAGTTATAGGTTCTGGTTATGTTGGATTAATTACAGCAGCATGCTTTGCTAGTCGAGGTAATATTGTAACTTGCATTGATACTGATGTAGATAAAGTAAAATCATTAAAAAATAATAAAATACCAATTTATGAGCCTGGTTTATCCCGAAGTATTTTAAATT
>CAYOTG010000002.1:15895-23961 GCA_964406825.1 uncultured bacterium | reverse complement strand
TTTTGATAAAATAGGTTCCGTTTCTTCAATAGAAGGTGTATGTAATGTTGAGAATCTTGAATTGGGTCGCTTATCTTCTCCTCTTGTTGGTAATTCTATTTTTAATTATGATATTATTTCTTCTAAAATTAATTCATATTGTGAAATTATTTTTGATGATCAGGCAACAAAAATACGACTTGATGATAATACAACTATTAAGATAATCGTTGATAAATATTCACGGATTATTAAGTTGTTTAATGGTAGCTTATTTATTGAAAATGCTAAAGCAAAAGATAAAACATATGTTCAAACCTTACATAATGATATTTATATTAATAATAATAAAGTTTGGGTTCTATCATCATCTGATTTTGATCAGATGTTTTCTGTAAACTCATATTTGAATGTTTATAATCATTTTATTCAATCTAATATAGAATTAGCTGCTCTAATGGCGTATGACGTACATAAAAATGGAAAAATTCAATCAAATAATACTATTGATTTGCCACATTATGTAATGAGAAATTGGGATAATCAGAAGAAAAAAATAAGCCTTGAATCATCAAACTTATTTCTTGAAAAATATGATTTAATACCAGAATATAAAGATTTTAAAAGAAATAAAAGATCTACTAGCAATGGATTCTATTTTAACTTTGTTACAGGTCCTAGATATATGAATTCGGAAACTTATTTTAATATAGGCCTATTTCCTACCTATAAGTATAACAATTTTACTATCAGAGCTAAATTGGATTTTTATATTAATTCAGAACAAAAAATTATTAATACAAATTGGAAAGATAAAAATAGTATACTTGAAAAAATTGATTTGAGATATACTTATTCAGACTATAAAAATAGTTTTGATATTCATGCTGGTCAAATTGAAAAAGTTAGTTTTGGTTATGGATATTTAGTTAATAAAATTTCTAATTCGTTTGACTATCCAATTAATAATTTTGGAATTAATGTTAGTTATAAATTGGATAATGATTTTATGAAATTCCAATTATTAATTCCGAGTGTTAGAGATTATATCAGACAAGGTGGAGTATTTGGTTTTCATTCATCATTGTTTTTATCTCATAAATTGCCCCTAACTCTAGGTTTAGGATTTATGATTGATGTAGATCAATTTAGTTATACTCAAGATATATATGCATTTCCTGATGATTTTGATCTTAAACTCAACAAGAGACAAGTATCAGCAGCAGAAATTGATTTTCACTTTAATCTATTAAAGAAAATGAACTTAGATATTTCATTATATGGAGAATTTGTAGGTATTTGGTACCCTGATTATATTCATTATGCAAGAAATGATGCTACTGGGTCATTTGGAAGTTTTAGTAAAGTATCAAGGAAAGGGACATGGGGTATAATGGCTCCAGGACTAGCTCTAGAATTTAATAATCAGCATGAAATAAAATTTGCATTAAATTATAATTCAGCAGGCTATTATCCTTCTTATTTTAATACAAACTATTTATACAATAGATCTATTTACTATAAAATTGATGGATCTTTAGGATTTAATAACCAAAATTTTATTTTATTAACAGAGCAAATAGAAATGCTTAATAGTTTTATTATTAATGAAGAAATTGACGAAACAGGGGAAGTTATTTCAACAGAATTTGTTCTTCCTAAAGAAATCTATCCAATGCTATTTAATAAATTTAACGCATCTCAAGTTAGGGGATTTACTATTGAATATGATTATAGGTTTAAAGATAAGATTAATTTTTCAGCATTATTGAGTAGATATGAACAAAGTGTGGTTTTATCTCCTAATCATGTTTATTATACTGTAGAATCTAATATTACTATTAAAGATGGATATTTGAAGAATATATCTAATCTTGATTTTTATATGCAAAATATATTTTTTATTGGAGATCAAGATAAAGAAGAATTTATTTTTGGTTGTAATATGGGTATAAAAATTACTCCCATTATATCTTTGATAATCGATCTATCGCAGGTATATTACGATTCAGATCTTGGTGGAGACACGATGAATGAGTTGGAATTTCTTAATTTCGGTTTAAATATAGGTGCAAATTTTTAGTATGAATTTCAAGTCATTTATTTATATACTTATAGGTATGTCTTTATTGGGTTTATCCTTAGGATATGTATTAGGTTTCTATATTCATAAGCATAGTGATAATAATTATTGGTTTAATTTAACAGTGCCATTATTTATAATTGCTTCATTAATAATTATTTATGGAGCATTATTCTTAAAAGATGATAAAAAAGTATGAAAAAAATAAATAATAAAAAAGACAAGTCATCATCGGATAAAAAGGGAGATTTGTTAATTCAAGTTGATGATTTAATGAACCAACTAGAAAATGATTATGGTCCATTAATGTTAGATGAACTTAAAAAAAGATTAAAAAAGACAATTGAAGAATTTCAAGAAGATGTAACATCTGTATTAAAAGATGCATTTGAAAAGCATGAGTTGAAACATAAAAATATTAGTCAACAGATGCCAAATGAAGATGATAAAGATGTTCCTTCTTATATATCAGATTACGAAAATAAAAAAAAGAATAGAAAAGATAAATAATTCTGTGCTAGATGGGAAGTTAGCGGTTTCCTGTAACCTGAAATCCGCTATATGCAGGGTTGAATTCCAATAGGCGGGTTTTGCTGAGTATTGTAAATAAAGTGTAAGTAATGTTGATATATTAGCTCTACGCAATGGGTATTTTCTGAACTCCGCCAGGTCTGGAAAGAAGCAACGGTAGGAATTATATTTATGTGCCGTAGAATCCTGATATTGAGTTGGCTGCATTTTTTTCTATATGTCCAGAAGATTCTACTATTGGTGCACAGATAATTAAATTATGGGATACAAAGTATTAGCGTTAAAATGGAGACCTCAAAGTTTTGATCAAGTTATAGGTCAAGGACATATAACACAGGCTTTAAGCAATGCTATTAAATTTGATAGGATTTCTCATGCATTTACCTTTAGCGGTCCTCGAGGTGTTGGTAAAACTACAACTGCAAGAATTTTAGCTCAAAAATTAAATAATATAGAAGATATTAATTCTTCGTTTGATATAATAGAGATGGATGCAGCTTCAAATAGAGGTATTGATGAAATAAGAAGTTTACGTGAAAATGTTTCTGTGGCTCCAGCACATGGTAAGTATAAAATTTATATTATTGATGAAGTCCATATGTTAACTAAAGAAGCATTTAATGCATTGCTAAAAACACTTGAAGAACCTCCAGATTATACAATTTTTATTTTAGCTACAACAGATCCATATAAAATGCCTGCAACTATTTTGTCTCGTACTCAACGATATGATTTTCGTAGATTGACAATCAATGATATTAAAAAACAATTAGTTATTATTTTAGAATCTGAAAAAAAAGAATTTAATACAATAGGCTTGGAATTAATAGCAAGAAAGGCTGATGGAAGTATGAGAGATGCTTTGGGTTACCTGGATCAAGTTATGAATTATTGTAAAGATGATATTGATTTAGAATCTGTCCAGAAAACATTGGGTGTAATTAGCGATGAAGCTTATTTAGGTATTTTTAATAATATTTGTCAAAATAATGTTGGTGAAGTTATTCAGGTTGTTAATGATATTATTATGGAAGGTGTTTCTATTTATGATTTTATAATAGGTTTTAATACATTCTTAAGAAGACTTCTTCATAGTATGATAGGTAGTGATGGTGGTTGTGATTTTATTAATGAATGGCTAGATAATAATAAACAGGTAACTCAAATAGATGTTATTCGTATAATGGAATTAATTTTTCAGTTTGAGTTAAAAATAAAATTATTAGATCAAAGTGATTTAGCCCTTGAATTACTGATGGTTAAATTATGTAATCTTGATAACTTCTCAAATATATCAGATATAATAGATAGTTTAGATGTAGATGAAAATGATAATAAAAACTCTCAGAAAGTAGCAAGCGAATCATATGAGAATAGTAAGAATACAACAGAGACAAGCACTACTTCAACAGCAAAGAATGATAAATCTATGAAGTCTGATAAGAATAGAGAGAAAGTTGAAAACACTAAAAATGATTTACCTGTAGAGCAACAAGAACAAGAAGAAGAAAAGCAAAAAGAAGCACACACACACAATTCTTCTGATATCGTAAAAAAGAATGATGGTAATTTATTAGATAAACAGAAAGTTATACTGGAAATACAAAATATTGTTAATTATATTGATGAAAAAAATAGTAAAATAGCTGCACTTCTAAGTGATATAGAAATTACAAATGTTACAAAGGTAGATATATCTCTTAAGGTTAACAATATAAGTGATTTTATATATGATACTTTGATTAATGGTATTGATATTATTAAAGGAGCATTTAATGTAATTTTAAAAACAAATCATAATATTGTAATAGATAGAGGAAGTGCAATGAAAAAAGAAGATTTAAAGAATAAAAATAAGACAAAAGATGAAGAACATCCATTATTTATGGATTTTTTAGAAAAATTTGATGGTGAAATATTAAGGTAAGGAGAAATTTATGTTTCCAAAAGGTGGTATGGATGGGCTTTATAAACAAGCTCAACAAATGAAGAAAAAGATGTCTCAAGTTCAGTCAGAGATTGATGCTCTAGAAATTAAAGGAGAGTCAGGAGGAGGCATGGTCAAAGTTGTTGTCAGTGGAAAAAAAACTTTAATTTCTGTGGATGTAAATCCTGAAGTTATGAAAGAAGATAAAGAAATGTTAGAAGACTTGATATTGATTGCAGTTAATAATGCAATTGAAAAGGTTGATGATATTTCAAAAGAAAAAATGGCTTCAATAACAGGAGGAATGAATGTTCCTGGTTTATTTTAAGTTATGAGAGGAATCCCAGAAAGTTTAAATGAATTAATTGCTGAATTTTCAAAACTACCAGGCATCGGTAAAAAAACAGCAGAACGCTTAGCTATCTATATTCTTAAAACTCACAAAGATCAAGTTTTCCCATTTTCAGATGCTATAGTTAATGTTAAAAATCAAATTAAGTTTCATGATTTATGCCATAGTTTTATGGAAAATTCAAAGTGTGTTATTTGTGATGATTCATCAAGAAATAATAAAATCTTATGTATTTTAAAAGATCCTACTGATATCTTTATTATTGAAAAAACAGGTTATAATGGATTATATCATATATTGGGAGGTTTGATTAGTCCTATGGATGGAGTGGGGCCAGATGAATTGAATTTTACTTCTTTATTTAAAAGGGTTGAAAGTTTTGATGAAGCTATTATAGCATTAGAACCTTCATCAGAGGGAGATGCAACTACAAGTTATATTGCAGAGGAGCTTGAAAAAACAGATATTATAGTTTCAAGACTTGCTCGAGGAGTTCCGGTAGGTGCTAGTTTTGATTATGTAGATGAATTAACTTTGACTCATTCACTTAAAGATAGAGTTGAGTATAAATGATTAGTAAAAACTTACCAAATATTCTTTCAGTATTTCGAATTATAATGTCACCCTTTTTTATTTTATTTATGATTCAAGATGAGCCGTATTTTTTACTATTATCATTATTATTGATTTTTATTGTTTCTATTACAGATTTTTTTGATGGTTATTATGCTAGAAAATATAAATTAGTAACAGAATTGGGCAAGTATCTAGATCCTATTGCTGATAAAATTTTTATTTTAACAGTTTTTTTTACTCTTTATTTTGTTCTAGGGAATGAGATTTTCCCATTATGGATGGTTATATCAGTTTTATTGCGAGATGTTTTTATAACTATTTTGAGAAGCTTTTTGAAAGCAAAAAACCTTCAGTTTACCACTTCTATGTTAGCAAAAAGTAAGACATTGATTCAGATAGTATGTATGCATCTCATTGTGGCTATACTTATATTGAATACATTTTCAATATTGGTGATTGATTACTCTTCTATTTACTATATTATGTTTTTTTGTACTGCTATAACTTTATTATCAGGAGTTAGTTATATTTATCAATATTATTCAAAAGGTCCAAATGGCTTATATTGAACAATTTTTTTTGCGATATTTTTATTTAGGGAATTCTAAATATGCTCCAGGTACAGTAACAAGTTTTTGTGTTGTCATAATTTGGTTTTTTCTTCCTGATATATTGTTGCTTCAGTCATTTATTTTGATATTCCATCTTATTTTAGGTTTTTATTTTTGTTATACTTTCACATCTCGATCTGATGAAAAAGATCCAGGCTATATTGTTATTGATGAAGTTGTTGGAATGATGATTAGTTTATATCTTATTCCAAAAGTTTTTGGTGCTTACCTATTAGCTTTTATTTTATTTAGGTTTTTTGATATAGCAAAACCCTCTATTATTTATAGAATCCAAAATTTGGGATATGGAGTTGGTATTATGATGGATGACATTATTTCTGGTATCCTCTCATTATTGGTAGTAATGGGCCTTTTTTATTAGTATGAATGTAGCTATAGTTAGTGTAGGTGATGAGCTTATGAATGGCTTTACAGTTGATACAAATTCATCTTGGATTGCAAGAAAAATTCTTCAATACAAGTCATTAGATGTTGTGTCAAAAGTTACAGTAAAAGATGATATAAATGATATTAAAGACAGTCTAGACTATCTGATTCAAGATAATGTTGATTATATTTTTATTACAGGAGGAATAGGTCCTACCCATGATGATATAACAAAAAAAGCACTAGCTGATTATTTTAATGCTAGCTTAGTTATAAATTCCTCTTATTATTTACGGCTTAAAGAATATTTTGAAAATAAAAATATTAAAACTACTTCAAACTTAAAATCACAAGCTCAAATACTTAAGAATAGTGTTCCGATTCCAAATCGATATGGAACAGCTCTTGGTATGAAAATTGAATATAAAAGATCAATTATATTTGTTTTACCAGGGGTCCCAAAGGAAGTAAGGGGGATGGTAGAGGAAGAAATTTGTCCACTACACCTATCTCCTAGCCTTAAAGAGGTGAAAAAATATATGACATTATTAACAACAGGTGTATATGAAAGCAAGCTTTTTGAAATATTAGAAAATATTATTGATGAAAACTCAGATGATTTTAAAGTTTCTTTTCTTCCTAAATATACAGGAGTAAAAATAAGATTATCCAAAAGGAATGAAGAAAAAGATTTGAATATATTTAAAGATATAATTATGAATAAAATTGGAAAATATGTCTATGGTTTTGATGATGACAAGATAGAAGAAGTTGTTGCAAAAAAAATAGTTAAGAATGGGCTAACTCTGGCTGTAGCAGAATCTTGTACCGGAGGATATATATCTAAAAAACTTACAGATGTTTCTGGTAGTTCAAATTATTTTAAAGGAAGTATTGTCGCTTATGATAATTCTATTAAAAAAGAATTTTTAGAAATATCGAATCAATTGTTGATTAATAACGGTGCTGTAAGTAGCGAGGTTGCAATTGATATGGCAGAAAATATAAGGAATAAATTTAAAGTTGATATTGGATTATCTACAACTGGCATATCAGGTCCATCAGGAGGTTCAGAGGATAAACCTATAGGGCTAATTTATATCGCAATCTCTACAAAAAATAAAAAAATTGTTAAAAAATTCAATTTAATTCCAAGAAGAAGAGAACATCGAGATATTGCGACACATACAGCTCTTAATATGTTAAGACTCCTTATAAAATAGAAGATATTTTTAAAAAATAAAAAAAACTTTTGTTTATATAGTTTATAGTTTGTAATATACTTACGAGAAACTTACGAGTAAATATGTTATCACCTAAAAAACAGAAATTTATTGATTTTATTAAGAATTTTACTGATAATAATCAGAGACCACCAACATTTATCGAAATAATGAAAGGATTAAATTTTCATTCACTTGGAACAGTTAATTGGTATATAGTAGAGCTTGAAAAAGCTGGGAAAATAGAGCGTGTTAGAGGTTTTAATGGTAAACGCGCATTATCAGTATTAGAATCAAAAATTCAAAATCAATTACCACTTCTTGGTGTAGTTTCTGCAGGTAATCCAGTTGATGTTTTTGATAATATAGAATATATAAATGCTCCTGAAGCATATTG
>CAYOTG010000002.1:0-15795 GCA_964406825.1 uncultured bacterium | reverse complement strand
ATGAGTAAAACAAAAAATAATGATTTAGATCAAGTTATAGAAGAAATTAAGAAAAAAACTAAAGATCCTAATGCGATTATGAGATTAGGCGATGGTAAGAAAAAAATTAAAGATATAGAAACAATTTCAACTGGGTCTCTTTCCCTTGATATTGCAACGGGTATTGGAGGTGTCCCAAAAGGTAGAATAGTAGAAATATATGGACCTGAATCATCAGGGAAAACAACATTGACATTACATATTATTGCAGAAGCTCAAAAATCTGGTGGCAATGCTGCATTTATAGATGTTGAACATGCCTTAGATCCATTATATGCTGATAAGATAGGGGTAGATGTCAAAAATTTATTAATTTCTCAACCCGATGATGGTGAGCAAGCACTTGAGATAACAGAATCTCTTATTAAGAGTTGTCAATTAGATGTATTAGTTATAGATTCTGTTGCTGCACTAGTTCCACGTGCTGAAATTGAAGGGACAATGGGGGATTCACACATGGGATTACAAGCTAGATTAATGTCTCAGGCAATGAGAAAATTAACGGGTATTGTTAGCAAATCAAAAACTTGTGTTATTTTTATCAATCAAATTAGACATAAAATAGGAATTATGTTTGGTAATCCTGAAACAACAACTGGAGGGAATGCGCTGAAGTTTTATTCTTCTTTACGTTTAGAAATTAGAAGAAGAAGTCAATTGAAAGATGGCGATTCTATTATTGGGAACAGAACTTCAGTTAAAGTAGCAAAAAACAAATTAGCTCCACCATTTCAAAAAGTTGAATTTGATATACTATATGGTCAGGGTATATCATATGAAGGAGATTTAATAGATAAAGCAGTAGAAGCTGGTATTATTATACAATCAGGATCTTGGTTCTCTTACAAAGAGGATAAAATCTCTCAAGGCAAGGAAAATTTAAGACAAAAATTAAAAGAAGATAGCAAGTTAAAGAAAAATATTCAATCTGATGTTAAGGGCTATCTAGGACTAGAAAAATAGAAATGTGACTCACATCAACTATTATGTAATATTTATATTATAATTTACATATGTAAGAATTAAGAGTTTATGCTCTGCCTACTTCTTACTCCTTTTGCCTCTTTACTTAATGGACACAACAATCCCCCAGGGGATTGTTGTATTTTAAAGAATTTTTAGATTAATTTACTGATATATAAATTAGTTATCTAAGATAGTATTAACTAGCTGTACAACATCAAGAACATCTATTGTCCCATCATTGTTTAAATCACCGCTAATCAGTTGTATTGAGGATGGATCAAGATTTCCAATAATGATATTGATTACCATAACTAAATCTAAAACATCAACTATCCCATCTTGATTTAAGTCTCCTGATATTATATCTGACCCTATGAGTAGGTAGCTTCCGGTACGATGTGCATCTCCGCGATAGGTATTCCAATAATCTTGATTTGTATAAAAATTTTGTTTTAAATCAATTACACTGAGATTCTGTGCAGAGCCAATAATAATTTCCATATCATTATCATTATCAATATCTGATATTGTAGGAGAACTTATAAATCCATAATTATAATTTATAGGGAAATTTTCAAAATGTGTCCCATCTATGTTATATATAATGATTAAGCCTTCTTCTGATGCTGTAATGACTTCTGGAATTTCATCATTATCTAAATCAGCAAATACAGGGCTTGAGTTTATTTTGTTTTCATTTGAATCTCCTGAAACATTTTGAGGCCATCCACTAAGATGATTTCCATTGATATCAATCCCATAAAGGTATCCATCTTCAGAACCAAAGAATATTCCTAATTGGTTATTAAATTCAACAAATCCAGAAGCTGAATAAATACTATTTCCTGTTATTACATCAAATGCAAGAGTTCCATCTAAATGAATTCCGTAGTAATGGCCATTATCATCTCCAACAGTTATAATGATTTGCCCATTATTATCTATAATGGTAGGAGCAGATTTGAACTTATCAGATCCGGTAAAGAGATTATGAATTGTTCCATCATCATAAATAATAGCTACTAAGTCTTCATTTTCTGTAGCAACTACGATATCATCTCTACCATTATTGTCTAAATCATATATTGCACCACCCTTTAATATTTTTTCATTGATTTCTACTGGGAAATTAGCAACACTTGTTCCATCGTGATTAATAGCATATATATCTCCGGATGATGCATAACCATATACTATGATTTCTAGATCATTATCAGCATCTAAATTTGCTAAAGATGGTGTTGCCATTAAAAAATGAGAAGTTTCAAAGTCTAGTTCTATATTTCCATATTGGTCAATAATATAACAGTGTTTATTTTTTGAACTAATAACAAATTCAATTTCACCATCATTATCAATGTCATCTGCAATAGGAGAGCCCCATATATCAGAATTATTCCCTTCCAATTCAACGGGGAATCCATTTAGGCTATTACCACTATTATCTACACCATGAAAATATCCAGTATCATCACCAAAAAATATTTCAGGATTACCATCATTATTAATATCATATAAAAGAGGAGAAGACTGTATAGTAGTTACAGCGTTATATTCCTGATTATTCTCATCTAGGAGTGTTACTTGATATGGAAAACCCACCTGATCAAGAGATACATTAATATCAATATAATATTCATTACCATTATATTCCCCATTAGGACCAAATGATAGAATATTTAATTGTAGTTGATGTGTATCAAAAGATATATATTCTGAAAATCCAATTGTAAAAGGAGTATTGTTATTTGTATATGAATTCCCAGCAGATAGATTATTAAAGTTTACGTGATCATTGATTAGAACTAAATCCGTATCATCCGATGATAGAATCATCTCAACACTTGAAGCATCATCCCATGGGATTAAATTCTCAACAGAAACATAAAGATTGATTGTTTCTCCTGGATTTACAACCGAATCACCATCTCCAACAAATTCTTCGTACTGATATGATTGAAGTATGACATTAGGATTATTAAGTTCTTCTGGTTCTAGTTGAATAAGTGCACCTTGACCTTGATCAAAGCCATTTAGTGAACTTAATAGAAAATAACCATTTTGATAGCCACCCCATCCCCAATTATTATGAAAATAGTCTTCATCGTATCCATCAATATTCCAAGCATGACCACCATCATTACTGTATCCAACATATAATATAGGTCTATTATTATTTAATTCATTCTGAAGCAGTTCTCTATAGGCTGTAGTTCCATATTGCCATGGTTCAACTGCATCCATACTACTTTTGAATAAAAAGTAATCTTCCATTGCTCTTTCAGCAGTATTCCCATTACCAAATACATTTGCTCCAGAACCATCAGTACCATAACCCATATTAACTGCTACTCCACAATGATAAAGCAATTCTTGAGATTCACTTGTTGCATAATTATTCTCCATTTGTGAATAATCATAATAAGAATTTCCAAAATTGGCATATTGATAACCATAATCCCAATGAGTGTATCCATGGCTTCCATATCCAACCTCAGGATATGACCAATAATGCATAATTTGAGCCATAGAAACAGCAACACAGCCAACTAAAACATTGCCACCATCGCCATCGGGATCTTCTGGACACATATCATTCCACGGAGAACCTTGATCAAATCGTGCTTGCATTAAAGGACTTACGCTCCTTGTTTGAGGTTCGTATTCAATTGCTCTTGAGAATTTAATCCATTCATTCGCTATCTCATTATTAGGATCATTCCTTGATTCTTGTTGCTCTGTGATTTGTTTGCTATATAAATTGAATATGTAGTTAATATTTGTTGGAATATTATCAAATTTAAATTCTTCGTCAAAACTATATGCTAAAACAGGTCTAATTAAATTATCATGACTGATAAGTATAAAACCTTTAGGATTTAATTCTATAACGTAAAAAACATCTCTATCTCCTATAGAGAAAAGTTCAATAGATTCTATAGAAAAAGTATTTTCTCTAGGATCATTTTTATAATTAAAGAAATTTTCTGCTACATTGATAGCATCACCTTGTGATACAGACGCAGAAAATATGAAATTAGTTAAAACCAGTATAAATATTTTTTTCATAATTCCTCTTTTAGTTTAGTTTCTAAAATAATTTTACATGTTAAATATACTAATATTTGAGTTAAATTATTTGTAACTAATTATAACAATTAATACTCAAAAAATATGGGATTTATATCACAAAAATTTAGGGCTAATTTTTTTGTTAAAATGTTGGGATTGATTAAAATTCCTTTAATGCATTTTTGTAGGCCAAAAATATTATATATAGATGATCATAAGGTTATTGTTAAAATTTCACTTAGGAGACGTACTAAAAATCATGTAGGTAGCATGTATTTTGGTGCTCTTGCTGTTGGAGCAGATCTTACGGGTGGATATTTAGCTCTTCATCATACGAATAAAATAAATAAAAAAATTAATCTTCTATTTAAAGACTTTAATGCAGAATTTCTAAAAAGAGCTGAGGGAGATGTATATTTTGAATGTACAGAGGGAGAAAAAATCAAATCTTTAGTTCAGAAAGTTATTGATACTGAGAATAGATGTAATGAAATCATTAATGTTATTGCTTATGTTCCAAGTAAGCTAGAAGATCAACCGGTGGCAAAGTTTAAACTTACACTATCCTTAAAATAAATTTTATCAAATTAGTATATGAATTTAATCATCAATAAATATTATTTATTTATAATCCTTAATTTGAGTATAGCCCTAATGCAATGTGATTATGATTATGGTGATATCAATAATGATAGTTTTTTAGATATTCTAGATATAACTGAATTTATTAATTTTATTATTGATGAAGATATTGATTATGATATGATATATGATTTGAATTTTGATGATATTATCAATGTTGTTGATATTATTGCTTTAATTAATAGAATTTTGATAGATGAAGAACTGTCTGTTAATATTTTAGAAGTAGGATATGATTTTCAGGATTTGAATCTTACGTGGTCTGCAACACCCGATGATGGTTTTAATCATTACAATGTTTATTATTCAAATATGGTATCAAATGAATCAATGTTGATTTATAGTACACAAGTACAATCAGATACATCTATAACTCTTTCCAATTTAGTTTTACAGGAACAGAACTGGTTTGTTGTAGGAATGGAAGATTTTTTAGGATGTGAGCAATATGGTAACCAATATTTATTTGATCTTCCTTATAAAACCTATGATATCGATTCACTAGGGAATGTTATCAATCATTCTTTTGATATTAACCAATTTGATTCAGCTGAAAATTGCCAAGGTTGTCATTCTGTTCATTATGAAGAATGGTCTGAATCTATGCATGCTTATACAGCTCATAGCCCTTTATTTTTTTCTTATAAAAATACAACAATTGAAAATCATCCAGAAGTAGGGGACAAGTTTTGCAGTCAATGCCATAATCCTGTTGCCTATTTAACAGATACAGATTTATCTTTATTTAATTCTGTAGAAGAATTTCAATCATCAAACTTAAGCCCAGTAATTAAAGAAGGTATATCCTGTGATATTTGTCATACCGTAACAGGTCTAAGTCATACAATCTATACACCTGATAATGGCGCTGCATCAGCTACATATAAATTATATCCTGGTGAAAATATTAAATTTGGCCCATTAAATAATCCAGATTCTAATAGTTTTCATGATTCTTTCTATTTACCAACTTATGCTGTATCAGAACAGTGCTTGCCATGCCATGATTTAGTTGTTAGAGATGTTGAAGCAGAAATAACATTCACTGAATGGAATAGAATACCTGGTTTTTCTATGTTTGGAGGTATTCCTTGTCAAGAGTGCCATATGCCAGAAAAAGAAGATGGAACCCATGATCATACATTTATAGGTGTTGATATGGATTTAAGTATTCCTTATTTAGAAAATCCTTTATTTGAAAAAGTATCTACAATGTTAGCATCATCCGTTGAAATGAGATTTGAGATATGGAATCAACCATTACCGGATGTTATTTCTAATTTGGATACATTAATTATACCCTTAACAATTGAAAGTTTAACAGCCCATAGTATTCCTTCTGGAACTTCATTTAATAGAGAAGCATGGATAGAAATTACTATTGAACATAATGATGAAATTTTATTTTCAAGTGGTCTTTTAACGGATAATACACAAAATCTAAACTATGAAGATGATAATCTCTTATTATTTAAATCTTACCTCTTTGATGTTAATGGAGATACGACCAATAGTGTTATTGATACTCACGATATAGATAATCAAAGTCTTCAAGCCTATAGCCAACGTTTTAAATATTATGATTTTATAATACCCCAAGAATTAGATGGAGAAATTAATATACGTGCAAGAATGTTATTTAGACCGTTTGAACCGGCATTTATTATTGAACATCATAATGAATTTATTAATAATTTGCCAATTTTTGAAATGCATGCAGTAGAATCAACTATAATAATTCAATGATTTTTATGAAGTATATCTATTATATATTATCAATTTCATTTTTATTTGCTCAAGGATTTGAAATTAATCAATACTATGGTACACTTAATATCAATGAAGAAATTTATGATAGACCATTTTTAGGTGGATTAAATAAACCTAAAATCCAATGGATTGATTGGGACAATGATGGAGATAATGATCTTTTTATTCTTGATGAAGATGGTTCAATAAAATTTTATATTAATAATTCAGTTTTTAATGAGTTGCAGTTTGACTTAATGGAAACAAAATTTATGGATTTATATGGTATATCTTGGTTTTTTATTGGTGATTTTGATGATGATGATAATCATGAAATATTAACGCAAGATATAAATAATATTAATCAAGCTACCTATTATGATGTTATAAATAATTCTATTATAGAAATAGGAACAATTTATGATATTTTAATGGCTCCCATTGAAAGTGATCCAGTTATGACTCCTACGCTCATAGATATAGATAATGATGGTGATTTAGATTTTTTTACGGGTAATATGATTGGTACTATCACATTTTATGAAAATATAGGTTTTAATAATGATAGGCCTCAATTTGAATTAATTACAACTTTTTGGGAAGACCTTTATATTATTGGTCCATCATCACAAAGACATGGTGCCAGTGCTATTAATTTTATAGATATTGATAATGATTTAGATTATGATTTAGCTTGGGGTGATTTTTTTCAACAGAGTTTATATATTATTACTAATATAGGAACACCAAGTACTCCTAATATGGATAATACTAATATTATCAGTCAATATCCTCAAAATTCTCCAATTGTTTCTGCAGGTTTAAATATGCCATCCTTTATGGATGTCGATAGTGATTCAGATCAGGACTTATTTGTTACAGTATTATCGGGTGCTTATGGATATCAATTAATTAATAATTTTTATTATTATAACTATGAAAACGGTCAGTATAATTTAGAAACACAAGAATTTATTAAAACATTAGACCTGTTTTCAGATATATATCCAGAATTAGTTGATATAGATGCGGATGGAGATTTAGATTTATTTATTGGTACTGATACTGATTTATCTGAATTCCCTTTATCGGGGAAAGTTAATTATTTTGAGAATATAGGTGTTGACGAATCAGGAGATCCTATATGGAACTTGATGAATGATGAATATTTAGGTGGTGATGCAGGCTATAACTTATCATTAGATTTTGGTGATATAGATAATGATGGTGATTATGATATTGTTCTTGGGGAATATAATGGAACTGTGAAGCTATATATGAATATTGGTAGTTCAACCAATCCAGAATTTTTATTCCATGAACAAATAGAAGGAATAGATTTATCAGGTTATTCCATCCCTAAATTAGTAGATATTGACTTTGATTTAGACTTAGATCTATTTGTTGGTCAAATGAATGGTAATATTTCGTTTTATGAGAATATAGGATCAAATCAGAATTATAATTATAGTTTAGTAACTCATAATTATCAAGGTATCTCAACTAATAGCAGGTCTTCTTTAGACTTCTTAGATATAGATGGTGATCAAGATTTAGATATTGTTATAGGGTCTCAATATAGCAATATAGTTTCTTATGAAAATATTGGTGATGTTTATGAAGCTAGTTTTATAGTTAATGAAACTATGTTTTTCCCATCATTAGGTTTAAACTTGAATCCTGCTTTATTTACCGTTAATGGAGATAATAAATTACTCGTAGGTACTTCAGCAGGGGGTGCATATTTATTAGAATTAGATTCATGTCAAATGGGAGGAGACTATAACTATGATTTAATAGTCAATGTCATTGATATTATATATGTATTGAATATTATACTCGGTCAAGATATATACTCTAATAATTGTTCTTTAGATTTAAACAATGATTATGAAGTTGATATCTTTGATATTTTGATATTGGTGGATACTATATTAATGTAATAAATTGTAAATGTGACGTATATCTCATTGTTTAATAAGTTTTTTATTGTAATTTTTAACAAATTTTAGGGAGTTGTATGAAAATAAGATATATATATTATGTTTTGCCTTTACTATTTTCAACTATTTGGTTAGCTGAGGCAGATTATGACGTTAAAAATTTAAAAGGAACAGCAAGTGTTGATTTGTTGTCCTCTAATATTTATAATACTTCATTACGTATTGAAGTAGAAGATTATATGTTACTTAATCTTGATAACTCGAGTAATAAATTTAAAGTTTTTATTGATGGGGGAACTTCTATTATGGATTTAGGTAGTCCTGATTTACCTCAATTATCTACTTCTATTATTATACCTGATGATACAAAAATGGAAGTTGCTATTACAAACGTAGAATATGAAGATTATTTAAATGTATATATTGCTCCATCAAAAGGGAACTTAACAAGAGATGTTGATCCTTCTTCTGTTCCTTTTACATATAATGATAATTATAAAAAAAACGACTTCTACCCAGGTCCTTTAGCTAAACTAGATTCACCTTATATATTAAGAGACCTAAGAGGACAAACAGTAGTTTTCTACCCAATTCAGTATAACCCCGCTACTAAAACGTTAAGAGTGTATAGTAGAATTGATGTTGATATTACATCAACAAATGATATTACAAACGATAATGTTTTATCAAGAGGATTAAATTCTATTAAGAGTAATAATGAATTTATGCATATCTATAATGATTTATTTATTAATTCAAATAATGACACAAGATTTGAATATTTATCAGATGAAGGGAGCATGCTTATTATTTGCTATGATGATTTTATTGATGAGATGCAACCTCTTGTAGATTGGAAAAATAAGAAGGGTATACATACAGAAATAGTGGGTATTAATGAGGTAGGTAGTAGTGCATCATCAATGCAGAGCTATATTAATGATTATTATTATGAGAATAATTTAACATATTTACTTTTAGTAGGTGATATTAATCAGATACCAACACACATAGTTAATGGAGCAGCATCTGATCCTTCTTTTGGTTTTATCAATGGTGATGATTCATTCGCTGAGGTTATTGTTGGTAGATTATCAGCTAATAACCCAGGAGAGCTTCAAACTCAAATAGATCGTACTCTTGATTACGAACTTGGTCCAGAGCTTGTTGATCATTTAGATAATGCTGTTGGTATAGCTTCTAATCAAGGCCCAGGTTATGGAGGCTTGAGTGATGATGACTTTAATGATTTATTATGGAATGATTTTTTATCGCCCTTTACATATGATAGTTTTGAAGGTATTTATGATGGTGCTGGTGGTACAGTTTCCCAAGGAATTAATGCAATAAATGAAGGTGTCGGTATTATAAACTATACTGGTCATGCAGGCCCTACAGGTTGGGGTAATGGTGCTCCATTGGGTGTTAACGATGTCAATAATTTAGAGAATGCCGGAAAGCTGCCCTTTATTTTTACTGTAGGTTGCAATCCTGGAGAATTTAATAATTATGGTGCATCCTTCTGCGAAGCTTGGTTAAGAGCAACAGATGATCAGGGTAACCCTACTGGTGCTGTAGGACATTTAGGTTCTACTATCAGTCAATCATGGGAACCTCCTATGCATGGGCAGTGGGCTATGAATTCTATCCTTACAGAATCTTATGAAGAAAATATATCACGGTCTTATGGTGGTATCATTGTTAATGGATGTATGCATATGAATGAAGCTCAGGGATCAGCAGGTAAAAATGAAACGAACCATTGGACAATATTTGGTGATCCTTCTTTATTAATAAGAACCGATCAACCAGAAGCTATTAATGCTATTTATGATCAAAGTATTGTAGTTGGACAAGAAGAATTTGTTGTTGATGTTGGTATTGATGGAGCTCTTGTTGCTATTTCATCTAATAATCAACTTTTATCACAAGCTTATTCCATAGGTGGGGTAGCTATTCTTGATATCAGTGATGCAAGTACACAGCCAGGAGAATTAGACCTTGTTATTACATCTTTTAATACATACGCATATGATGGAATAGTAAATGTTATTACTCCAGATGGTGCATACCTTATATACAATAGTTATGAATTGGTTAATGATAGCAATGATTTAATTGAATATGGTGAAACAATTGAAATGAATTTAGTGATTGAAAATGTAGGGGTATATAATACAAATGCAATTAATGTTAGTATCTCTTCAGATGATGAGTATATTACTATTTTAGATGATAATAGTATGATCGCTTATGCCATATCAGGATCAACTGCAGTCACAGAGAACACTTTAAGTTTTATGGTTACAAACAATGTCCCTGATTTGCATAATATATCTTTTACTGGTCTTTTAGATGACGGAGATAATGAATGGGAAATAAGTTTTAATCTTCAGGCTCATGCTCCTGTATTTGAAATTTTAAATCCACAAATTATTGATTCTAGTGGAGATAATGTCTGGGATGCTGGTGAAACAGCTACAATTACTGTAGATTTAGCAAATTCTGGTTCAGCTAATTTCAGTAATTATCCAGGTGCTGTAATATCAACTGATAATCCCTATGTTACTATTTTATCAGGAGAAAATGACAATACGTTTTATGCTATTGGATCTAATGATACCTATGAAGGAGAATTTTTAGTCGAAGCTGATTTATCTGCCCCAATGGCTACAGTGATAGATTTTAATATTAGCTGGGGTTACAGCCCAACAAGCGAGTGTGAAACTAATGATTGCGTAGAACAATCAAATTTAATTTATTCAGTTATTATTGGTCACCCTTCAATACTAATTTGGGATCCATCTGATGATAATGTATCAGGTGATAGACTTGTAAATTATTTTGAAAGTATTGGTTTTAATGGATATGATTATGTTACCTCAACAGATCTTCCAGAATTAGAAAATTATATGACAGCTTTTATATTCCTTGGAATATATCCAAATAATTTCGCACTTCAAGAAAATCAAGCTACAGGATTTGTCAATATGTTAAATGATGGAAAAAATGTATACTTAGAAGGAGCTGATACTTGGGCTTTTGATATGTCAACTTCATTACAACCTATGTTTGGTCTAGAAGGTGTATCAGATGGAACTGCTGATTTAGGGTCAGTTAGCGGATCTGTTGATTCATTCGCAGAAGGTTATTCTTTTTCATATAATGGAGGGAATAATTACATTGATCAATTAGCTCCATCAGGAGGTTTTGCTTTACTTGAGAATGATGTAGCAGGGTATATAACAGCAGTTGGTTATGATAGTGGAACGTATCGTACTATAGGAGCTTCCCATGAATTAGGAGGACTCCAAGGGGATGATTTTGATAGTTATATTGATGGGATATTAAACTTTTTTGATCAAGGTGGTAATATTCCAGATCCAGAATGTGTTATGGGTGATGTAAATAATGATGGTAGCATAGACGTTACAGATATCATAAGAGCTGTTAATATTATAGTTAATTCAGGATTTCCTGCAACAGATGAAGAAATATGTGCTGCAGATGTTAATGGCGATGGTTCCATCAATGTTTTAGATGTCTTGGTTATCGTTAATATTATATTGGATTAATTAAATCTCAATAATCATTTCTCATGTAACAGCTTGTAAGTCTAGTTGCTATTTCCGATTTAATAATATAAATTTTTACTGTCCTTAAACGAAGTAAACAGAGAGGTGTTTATTATGTATAACAGTAAAAAAATATTAATATTAATTTTATTAACCGTTGGTCTATCGAGTCAGTGGATGGATATTAATTCAGAGGTGCCTCAAAAACCAGAAGTATCATTGGTTGCATCTGATATTGAAAATTCAACTGTCTCTTTTGAGTTAAGTGGTTTTTCTCTCCATTCAGTACTAATAGATAACTTAGAATATTTTTCTGTTAAATTTCCGATATCTGCCTCTATTATGGATGAAGGACATCCAGATTTACCAAAATTTTCATCTTCTATTATTGTACCAGATAATAAAAATATGAGTTTAGAGGTTCTCTCTACTGAATTTATTGATTATGAAAATATTAATGTTGCTCCATCAAAAGGGAACCTTTCTAGACTTATCAATCCAGAAGATGTACCATATATATTTGATGATATTTATAAACAGAATGGTTTTTATCCTGATAATATAGTACAGTTAAATGAGCCTTATATATTAAGAGATTATAGAGGACAAGTGGTTGAGTTTCATCCTTTCCAATATAATCCAGTAACGAAAACATTGCGTGTTTATACCAATATAGAAATTAAAGTATCGAGTGATAATAATCTTGTTGTTAACCCTTTTATAAGGATAAGAGAAATTGAAAAAATAGATAACGAATATAAAAATATTTATGACAATCATTTTTTAAATTTCGAGAATAATAATACTCGATTTGAATATTTAGTTGACCAGGGGAATATGTTGATTATTTCTGATAGTAATTTTATGGATGAAATGCAACCTCTGGTTGATTGGAAAAACAAGAAGGGTATACCTACAGAAATGGTTAATGTAAGTAGTATTGGTAGCAGCTCCTCTTCAATATCTTCTTTTGTTGCGGACTATTATAATGATAATGGACTTACTTTTCTATTGCTAGTAGGTGATATTGCACAAATCCCATCCCCATCGGTAAGCGGTAGCGCATCTGATATGTCTTATGGTTGTATAAGTGGTAATGATTTTTATGCAGAAGTGATTGTTGGTCGTATGTCAGGTAGTACACCAACACAGATTGCAACACAAGTGGAACGTTCTATAGAATATGAACGTTACCCTCAGTCCAATGTTGAATGGTATGATAATGCACTAGGCGTTGCTTCAAATCAAGGTCCTGGTTTTGGTGGAATGACAGATGATGATTTTAATGACTACTTATGGGATACAGTCCTATCTGATTTTACTTATGATAGTTATCAGGGAATTTATGATGGAAGTGGTGGCAGTGATTCTCAGGGTATTACAGCAATTAATAATGGAGTAAGTCTTATTAATTATACAGGTCATGGCTCTATATCAAGTTGGGGTAATGGAGCATCTTTAAATACAACACAGATTAATCAGCTAACTAATAACAATAAATTACCATTTGTAATTACTGTTGGATGTAATGTTGGTGAATTTAATAGTACAAATGAATGTTATGCAGAAGCATGGCAAAGGGCTACCAATGGTGGAGAACCTGCAGGTGGTATTGCTCATTTTGGTTCAACAATCAGTCAGTCATGGGAACCCCCTATGCATGGCCAGTATGGTATGAATTTAATTATAACTGAGAGTTATGATGACCACTTGACTCGTACAATGGGAGGTATTACAACCAATGGTTGTATGTATATGAATGATGCACAAGGATCATCTGGTATTAATGAAACAAAATATTGGACATATTTTGGAGATCCTTCAACCAATATAAGAACAGCTCCAGCTACATCTATGAATGTTCAGCATGATGATGTTATATTGGTAGGAGCTGAAGAATTTGTTGTTGATGTAGGTGAGGATGGTGCTCTTGCAGCTCTTTCTCTTAATGGCGAATTAATCTCTAGTGCTTATTCTGTGGGAGGTGTTGCAGTATTACAATTAGCAGGCGCTGCAGATACACCTGGAAATTTAGATTTAGTTGTAACCGGTTTTAATTCTATACCTTATGAAGTGGAAGTTATGGTTTTAGCTCCAGAGGGTTCATATTTAGTTATTGATAATATTGAAGTAGATAATCTAGGAGTTGCTGATCAAGGAACGCTTCTTTATGGATGGGAAAATAATTTTTCAATTAATTTATCTAATGTTGGAAGTGATGGAGCCAGTGATATTACTGTATCCATAAGTACAGACAGTCAATATGTAGATATCATTCAAGGTGTAGTGACTTATGATAATATTGCTCCAAATCAGAGTGTAGAAATAGGAGGTCTTAGTGTTCAGCTTGATTGGAATATTCCTAATGGAGAATTAATTAATATAACATTCCAAATTTCAAGTAACGATGATGCTGTAGAAGTGGATATGCCATTTATTGTACAGTCTCCAGTTATTAGTTTCAATAGTACCAGTGGTTCTCTTAATCCAGGTGAAACTTCAGATTTAGATATTTCATTATCTAATATTGGCTCTGCTGCTATTAATTATCCTATTGTTTCACTAGAGGGAGATAGTTATGTGACTGTTAATTCATCAGGCATAGGAAATGCCTATTATTGGGATTTCATTCCACAAAATAATCAAGAGATTTTATATGCAAATGTTACGGTAAGTCCTGCTGCTCCAATAGGACATGTAGCAGAATTTACAGTTCATGTCACTAATCTGGACGGTGGACTTAATACAACGTTCCCTGTTTACTTGGCTATTGGCCAAATCACAGAAACTTTTGAATCAGGATTTTCAAACGCTTTAAATTGGGAATTTTCAGGAAACCAAGATTGGGAAATAACAACAACCGATCAATATGAAGGATATTATTCTGCTCAATCTGGTGATATAGACCATAGTCAGACTTCACAAATGTCTGTAATGATGGAGGTTGGAGTTATAGGTGGTTATATCGAATTCCATTATAGGGTTGCATCAGAATATAGCCCATCAGGAGAAAATTTCTATGATGGTTTAGAATTTTATATTGATAATCAATTGGTTGGTCAATATCAACCAACAAGTGATGGGGAAACTCCATGGGTTCAAGCGAGTCATTTTGTTCAACCCGGAATGCATACATTTACATGGTCTTATGTTAAAGATGGTGGTCCTGGTTCTACTGATATGGAAGAAGACTGCGCATGGGTTGATTATATCTTATTTCCTCCTTCTGCTTTAGAAGATAATGGAGTACTTGGAGATGTAAATGATGATGGTGTTATCAGTGTTCTTGATGTTGTTCTGATTGTAAATATGGTATTAGAATCTGAATATAATGCTAATGCTGATGTTAATGGTGATGGTTCTACAGATGTATTGGATGTTATTCTTATTGTGAATATGATTTTAGGATAATTAAACAAATAGATCTTTAGTTATCTCATCAACAAATAAGAACCCATTATCAATGAGTTTAATATTCTTATCTGAAACAGATAAACAATCCCACTTATGATTTATTTTATCTAAATGAGGTTTATTTATTAAGTCATCATAATCTATTAAGTCTGATAAATTAATTCCATTGCTCAGCCTAAGACCGTTCAAGATAATCTCATTGTAATTATCAGCGCGTGATAATGTTTCATTATCTTCAATGGGAAGTTTGTTATTACTAAGTAAATCTATATATTTTTCTAATGATCTAACATTCCACCATCTCTTCTTTAAATCATAGGAATGTGCAGATGGTCCAAATGATAAATAGGGTGATAGGTTCCAATAATGCATGTTATGTTTAGACTCCATACCTT
>CAYOTG010000001.1:0-26944 GCA_964406825.1 uncultured bacterium | reverse complement strand
TCCACCACACTGCATACCAATATCATTGGCTCCAATACCCGCAACATGAATATGATTTATATTTTTTGATAAGGGTAAAACAGAATCATTTTTCAATAATACAATAGATTCTCTAACAGCTTCTCTAGCAATTTCTCTATGTTTATCAGATCCAAAATCTTTGATATAGTTTCTATCTGCATATGGATCATCAAATAGCCCCATCATGTACTTAGCCCTTAATATTCTATATACAGCATCATTAATTCTTTCTTCTTTGATAAGACCTCCCTCAACAGATTCTTTAAATAATCTTAAAAATTTATAATACGATTCACCTCCCCAAATGGTATCACCTGGAACCATTATCATATCAATACCTGCATTAATGGAAGTCACAATATCTGATTTATAGTCTCCTGGAATTTCGTCAATACCTCTCCAGTCTGATATCACAAAACCTTCAAATCCTAAATCTTTTTTTAATAAATCATTAAATAGATAGCTACTTGCATGACATTTTAATCCATTATAGCTATTAAATGATGCCATAATCGTTAAAACGCCATTATCAATAGCTTCTTTATATGGCACTAAATGTTTTTCATATAAATCTTTTTTATTTATTATAGAGTTTCCTCTATCTATTTTATAATTGTTATCTCCTGTCCCCCATAAAGTCGCACCATCGCCAATAAAATGCTTGGCACATGCTGCAATAGAATGCTTCCTCCCTAGTTTATTTTGGTATCCTTTAATGGTTGCAACTCCAAGTTCTGCAACAATCTTAGGATCTTCTGAAAAACCTTCATAATATCGACCCCACCTCTCATCTTGGGGAATTGCAAGACAAGTTGCAAAATTCCAATTAATTCCAGTTGCAGATACTTCACGTGCTGTTATATCTGCAACTTTTCTTACAAGCTTTGCATCAAAGGTGCATCCCAACCCAATATTATGGGGGAAAATTGTTGCTCCCTTAACATTATTATGCCCATGCACAGCATCAACACCATAAATAATTGGAATTTTTAATCTTGTTTTTTGTGCAAGATTTTGATAGGAATCATACATGTTTGCCCAACCTTCAATGGAATTATCCTCAGGCACAGATCCACCCCCACTTAGAATGGATCCTATTCCAAACTTGATGATATCTTTATCATTTAAGAATCTTCTATCTATTTGTGTCATTTGACCTATTTTCTCATCTAGGGTCATTTGAGAAAGTAAACTATTTACTTTTTTATCTATCTTCCTATTTGGTAAACAAATAGATAGACCCATCAATACAAATAGAGATAATTTATAATAGCTTTTAAAATATTTCATGTTTCCTCTTTTTAAATTTAATTAATAAACCTGTTGGGATAATAATTATAATTATCATTATATTAATAGCTCTAATTTAAATTATAATATCTAGGAGTAACTATGGAATTTTTGGATTATTTTGTTGTAGGTCTATACTTTGCAGTTATTTTGGGTGTTGGGATATATTCATCAAGGAGTAAGGATGATACCTCTCAATATTTTCTAGCAAATCGGAATCTAGGATGGTTTGTTATAGGAGCTTCTCTATTTGCTTCTAATATAGGCTCTGAACATTTAGTAGGACTTGCTGAAAGTGGTTTTAAAAAAGGGCTTATTGAATCACAATTTGAAATTCTTGCAGCATTTATGCTATTAATACTCGGATGGGTTTTTGTTCCATTTTATAAAAAAAGTGGTGTTACAACAATGCCAGAATTTTTAGAAAAAAGGTTTTCTCCAGGTGCACGTATGTACTTATCTCTCGTTTCAATCTTTGCTTATGTAATCACAAAAATATCAGTAACAATATTTGCTGGAGCCATAGTATTCGAGAGTTTATTAGGCATTGATTTTTGGACAGGAGCTATTATTGTTGTAATCGTAACTGGTCTATATACAATATTAGGTGGACTTAAAGCCGTTATATATACAGATACCATTCAAATGTTCCTTCTTCTTGGAGGCTCAATATTAGTAACCATTTTTGGACTTAACGCTGTTGGAGGTTGGGGAAACATGGTTGCTACTTCTGGAGAAGGTTTTATGAGCCTATGGAGATCTGCATCAGATGCTGATTATCCATGGACTGCCATTTTATTTGGAGCTCCTATTCTAGGAATTTGGTATTGGTGTACCGATCAATTTATAGTTCAAAGAGTTTTAGCTGCAAAAGATGAAAGCACAGGTAGAAAAGCTACAATCTTTGCGGGATTCTTAAAATTAACGCCTATGTTTATTTTTGTAATTCCAGGAATGATAGCCTATACCTTGCATAATGATCCTAATTCAGCATTTAAATTAGCGTTGGATGCCGATGGAAATGCAATTAGTGCTGGGACACTACCTGCAATGGTTCAATTCCTTTTGCCTGTTGGATTAAGAGGCCTTGTAGCTGCAGGTATATTATCAGCATTGATGAGCTCTCTTTCTTCCGTATTTAATTCATGCTCAACGCTTATAACATGGGATATATATAAAAAATATAATCCTGAAAAATCTGAGAAACACTTGGTTAGAGTTGGGCAAATTGCAACAGGTGTTTTAGTGGTATCAGGAATGCTTTGGATACCGTTTCAAAAATCATTGTCATCTGGAGGATTATTTCAATATATTCAAGGAATCCAGGCTTATATTTCTCCACCTATTGCTGCAGCATTTTTACTTGGATTGTTTATCAAACGAATTAATTCCCAGGGAGTAATGGCCGCTTTTGGATTAGGGGCACTTTTAGGTGTTGCTAGGCTTATAAGTGAAATCATGGGATATAGCAATATGTTAACATCACCACATTTTTTACATTTTGCTTTATATCTATTTTTAATTTGTTCAATTGTTATGATTATAATTAGTTATATGACGGATGAACCTGATTATGAAAAAATTAAAGATGTGATTTATGAATCAAAAAGTAGTAATGAAGATCCAAAGAGTTTGAATACAGATAAGATTTTGACAAGTATACTGATTATATCCGTCTTACTAATATGGTACACATTTAGTTAATTAAAAAAGTTAATATAAAGGAGAAACTTATGAAAGCAATGTTTTTATCAATATTTATAACAACAATTTTTGCAGTTGATTACACAGAAGAGATACAACCCATTTTTGATAATAATTGTGGCAATTGTCACTTAGATAATTCTTCAGGAGGACTTAATTTATCAAGCTACGATGATTTAATGTTAAACGATGTAATTATCCCTGGTAATCATGCCTCGAGTGAATTATATGATCGTATAACAAGACCTGAAGGTGTTCCTGGTAATATGCCACCACAGGGTTCTTTATCGCAAGAAGAAATTGATTTGATTGCTTTATGGATTGATGAAGGAGCTCTTGAGCAAGAACCTGTTATGGTTACTTTTAATGTAAATATGTCTCAAGAAGACATAACACCAGGCGAAGGGCCAACCTTATGGATGGGAGCATTTTATCCTGATCCTGGTTTTATTATGACTGATGAAGATGGAGATGGAGTCTGGTCTTATACCATAGCGCTAGACCCTGGAACATATACATATAAATTTCGTAACGGGCACTGGCCATACTGGAATACTGGATCTGGCTGGGAAGATTTGTTAGGGCAAGATTGTGCCGTAGGACAATGGGCTGATAGAGAAATTACTGTTTTTGAAGATACTGTTGTAGAGTCTGTATGTTTTGGATCTTGTAGCGAAGAATGTATTGAATCAGTATTTTCTAATGTTACATTTCAGGTTGATATGTCACAGGAAGTTCAGCAAGGGTTATCCAATGATGAAACAGTATATGTAAATGGGACATTTAATGGATGGTGTGGAGCATGTAATCCTATGAGTGATGTAAACGAGGATGGTATTTGGGAGTTGACTCTTGAAATTCCTATTGGTGAATACGAATATTTATTTACTACAAATGGATGGGATGGTTTACAAGGAGGAGCTCCTGTAGGCAGTAGTTGTGATTGGTTACCAGATGACCAATTTGGAAACTATGGCTTTGTATTAGAAGAAGGACAAGATTTAATGATTGGACCCTATTGTTTTGGAACTTGTTGGGATAATGGATGTCAACCTCCAACTCCAGTTGATGTCACATTTCATGTTGATATGAATAATGAAGATGTTATTGAAGATGTTTATATGATAGGTAATTTTCAAACATTACCTTGGCAAACTCTATTATTACCAACCCAAATGCAAGATTTAGATGGGGATGGTATTTATTCAGCAACTATTAATGTTCTTAGTGATGATATTATTGAATACAAATTCGTTAATGGATCAGAAATTGAGAGTGATGAAGGAATAGGAGCTTGTGGAAATAATCCAGAGTCAAATTGTGATTCTCCTGGTAATGATTGTAATAATAGAGAATTTCAAGTTCCCAGCTGCGAATTAAATGATAATGGTGATTGTGTTTTGGAACCATTAGATGCCAGCATAGTAACCTTTAACTCATGTAGTGCCGGTGAAGGCGGAACATATCAAGTGACTTTTGATATAGATGGATTAGATGAGTGTGGTTTTGTCAGTATTACTGGAAGCTTTTCCAATTGGGATGGATGGGGCGCAACCAATGATAATAATTGGACTATAAGCTTAGAAGAGGGTGATTATGAATTTACAATATTGTGTGTTGACACTTCAGGTGAATGGTGGAATGACATATGGTCAGCATCAACTCAGTATCAAGCTCCAGCTGGTTCTGATTGTGATTTTGATCCAAATGATGAATATCCTAACTATGGTTTTACTGTAAATGGTGAAAATTTAACTGTTGCTTATTGCGCAGGAAGTTGTGAGGAAACATGCGACGAGACTTCTGAAACACATCAAGTGACTTTTGATATTGATGGTGTTGATGATTGTGAATTTGTGAGTGTTACAGGAAGTTTTGATAACTGGTCTGGTTGGGGCGCTCATACAGATAATGGCATGCAAGCATCACTCCAAGATGGGGACTATGAATTTGTAATTTTATGTGCAAATGGAGATGGATGGTGGTATGATATTTGGGCAAGTTCAACTATACTACAACCAACCTTAGGCTCTGATTGTGATTTTGATACAAGTGATGAGTATCCTAACTATGGATTTACAGTGGGTGGCGAGGATTTGACGGTTGCTTATTGTGCAGGAAGTTGTGAGGAAACGTGTGGCGATTCAACTGATGCATGTGATGATGTTATATGCGATGAAGGTTCCGTGTGTGAAGATGGTTTTTGCGTGGATGAAATCACACAAATTGATTTACCTGTAGATTTCGAAGGGTCAACAATAAATTATACCATGACAGATTTTGGAGGGAACGTATCTTCCTTGGTAACTGATCCATATGACGCTAATAATATGGCTATTGAAGTTATCAAAACTAATGGTGCAGAAACATGGGCTGGAACGACCATCGGTACTCCTGCAGGTTTTGCAACAAATATTCCATTGACTTTGTCTAACTCAGTAATGGCAGTTAGAGTTTGGTCTCCTCAAGTGGGGACGCCTATACGCTTGAAAGTCGAAGACTCAAATGACCCTACGCACACTTGTGAAACAGAAACTAATACCACTATTTCAGGTTGGCAGATTTTAGAATTTGACTTCACAAATCAAGCACCTGGCACAGAATCTTTAAGTGCTGGATTAGATTACGGTTGGACTTATAACATGGCATCTATCTTCTTCAATTTTGGAATGGAAGGTATGGGAGAAACATATTATTTTGATGATGTGCAAATATGTGATGGAGTTTGTGAAGACGATACCTGTATAGCAAATGGTGATGTTAGTGGTGATGATATTTTAAATGTTGTTGATGTTGTTGCTATCGTTGGATATATATTAGGCAATAGTACAGATTTAGATATATGTGCAGCAGATATAAATGAAGATGGAATAGTAAACGTGGTTGATGTTGTTGCTATTGTTGGCATTATTTTAGGTGGCTAAAATCATACAAAATAAAAAATATAAAAATTTAGTTATATTTTTTTTTGTATGTAGTCTTTATAGTCAAACAACAGGAAAAATATCTGGGATTATATCTGATTCCAATAACGAACCAATAATTGGAGCTAGTGTTTCAATTATTGAAACTGGTGTTGGTATTGCTACTGACTATGAAGGGTTCTATTATATTCTTAATTTGTATCCAGGAACCTATAATTTAAAAATTAACATGATTGGCTTTAAATCAATTATAGTTGAAAATGTTATTGTATCTGTAAATAAAACAACAAGTATTGATGCTCAAATGGAAGAATCCTTTATCGAAGGGGAAGAAGTAATTGTTACAGCTTCAAAAATTTCCACAAAAAAAGATCAATCAGGAACAATAAAAAATATATCTGGGGAACAAATAGATATTCTCCCAATTAAAGATGTTCAATCTATTGTTACAATGCAAGCAGGTATTGTAGATGGGCATTTTAGAGGTGGGAGAAATACAGAAGTCACCTATTTAGTTGATGGTATGCGAACTGATGATACATATGGACGAGACTTTCAAACAGTATATTTAGAACCTAGTGTCTTACGAGATTTAGAAATTATCACTGGAACCTTCAATGCCGAATATGGAAGAGCTATGAGTGGTGTAGTGAATCAGGTTACAAAGGATGGTGGTAATAAATTCGAGAGTTCTTTTTCTACTAGGTATGAAAACTACTTATCATCTAACAATAATATCTTTATTGGACTTGATAACCCTATCGTTAATCTGAATCAAGATTATAATTTTCAATTTAGTGGTCCAATTATTAAAAATAAATTAACATTTTTCGTGAATTCTAGATATCAAAATAATCTAGGACATTTAAATGGGTATGATTTTTTTAACGTTGAGGACCAAAGTGATTTTATGTACGATAACCCTTCAAATTATTATTCAGAACATTCAGGATCACACGTCATTGAAACTTATTGCTCCAATTCAAAAGGTGGCGAGATTTATAATCCTGAAACAGGGGAGCATATTATGGAAGAATTTGAATGTATCCAATATGGAGATTGTGAATTTATTCCAATTAATGAAGAAGAAGAATACCTTCTTTTTTATAGTGGCGCACAATCTTTAATAGATGAGATCGGATGTATTGATCTTGGAAATTACTATGGAAGAACAGCACGTTTTATACCTGCTCAAATCAGATTAAAAGAAGATAATTTTGTTCCTATGAATAATTTTATTGCTTCATCAATGTTAACAAAATTAACCTTTAAACCATCTATTAATTTAAAATTTTCATTAATGAATTCATTCAATCAGTATGAAAGTTCAATAATAGATGGGTATAATTTTTATAAATATTCACCTGATTCAAGAGCAACAAATCATTCTAAAAATAATTTCTATTCATTATTTATTAATTATATGTTCAGTTCTTCATCTTTTATGGATTTAAAACTTTCTTATAATAATAAAAAAGATGGAACATATGTTTATGAGGATCCTTTTGATTCAAGATATGTTGCTGATGAATATACTGTTAGTGAATCTAGTTTTTTGCAAGGAGGACATGATAAAGTTCATAATAATAAAACAATTAATGATTTTAATTTTAAATTTGATTTTAATTCCCAAATAAATTCTGTACATAATTTAAAATTTGGACTTGATAATTTTACTCATGATTTATCAATAAGGCACTATACAATAAAAGATGCTAATCCTGATGATTATTCTGATTATATACCAACAATTGATGAGGGGGACCCATCAAGCCCTTTTGCTGAAGAATATGATATAAAATCTTATGAATATTCTGCATATATTCAAGATAAAATGGAATTCAGTTATATGGTAATCAATTTTGGATTAAGGTATGATATGTTCGATCCAAATACTTACTATCCTTCAAATTACCAAGATCCTGATAATGCATATTACGCCTCTTATTGTGAACCGGAACTCGATGATTTTGGAAATTTATTAAATCCAGATTGGATTCCAAATGAAGATTGTGATATAACTATTTTTGGAAGTATACCATTAAAATCAGAGGTTAATTATCAAATAAGCCCACGCTTTGCTTTATCCTATCAAATAGATGATGCATTGGTACGATTTAGTTATGGCCATTTTTTCCAGATGCCCCCACTGTATGCAATGTATGCTAATTCTGATTGGACAATACCATCAAATGATTATCAGATAATACTTGGGAATCCTAATTTAAAAGCAGAAAAAACAGTCAATTATGAATTTGGATATTGGGAAGAAATTAATAACTCTATGAGCTATGAAATTGTAATATTTAATAAAGATATATATAATTTATTAACAACAACAACAATTCAAACATTAAGAGAAGTTAAATATGGTTTGTACGCAAATAAAGATTATGGGAATGCAAGAGGAATAGAGTTGATTTTTGATTATCAGAACGGACCATTAAGTTTTTTAGCAAACTATACCTATCAACATACCAAAGGGATTGCAGATTCTCCTCAATCATCATTTGATAGAGAAGGAGAAAATAAAGATCCTTTAACACGTCTTTTACCCTTAAGCTGGGACCAGAGGCATACATTTAATGTAACATTTGGATATAATAAAGAAAAATTTGGGACAACCGTAAGTGCTTACTTTAACTCAGGTACCGCATTTACATTTGAACCAATATCTGAAAATGCACTTGCTGAAATAAATTTAGAACCTAATAATGCATATAAACCATCAAATTATTTAATCAATTTGGCTAGCTATTATAATATACCTGTTATTAATGCTAGATTAACATTTGAAGTATATAACCTATTTGACACTCTTAATGAATATACGGTTAATAGTCAAACAGGGAGGGCATACAGTGCTATTCTGAGTGAATCCAGCGAGGCTTCCTTTAGAAATAATTACACAACAATTGAAGATACTTATCAGGACCCAACTCATTACGGTGCTCCAAGATCAATTAAAATAGGAATAGAAATTAGATATTAAATGAAATGGATTATTAATATTATTCTCTTATTATCTTTACTTGCCAGTCAAGAATATGATGGCCCCGAAGATTCTGCCGGGGATCCTTCTGCTAATCAAGAAGCTAAAATGGATGGCAATAGAATTCTTCTATTTTTTAAAAAATAATACACAATTATCTGATTGGGAGCCTGGGGGGTTATATGATGTATCAATTTGGCCCAATGATGGGACAGGGTATAGAATGCTTGATGGCGTAGCACTACTTGTTGGTGCAAAAGTTTATATCGAAGATGATGGTGATAATACAAACATTGATACAAATGTTATTGATAGTGAAATAGATATTAATAATCCAAATAATTCACTACATGAAATTTATTTTCTTCAAACTGCCTATAGAGAAGAAATGGATTATAATGAGGATAATGCTTACGGGACATTATGGGGATTCCATCCTGTATTTGGTTATCATAATCCTGCTGAAAATAACCCTTCTCCTGCAATGAGTGATGATCCATATAGTTGGCCATCAGCATGGCCATCATCTGGGACAACAACTAAGTGGCCTGGTGAATGGGATGGAAGATTTGGTAGAGGCGTTCAGTATGCTGATCTTGAAACTTATTTTGTAGTAAATGATGCGCAAGACCAAGAATACCTTCCTGTAAATACTAAATGGCAGTGTCAAGATATACTTGGCAATAATTATGGTATAAATGATAATCAAGAGAATTGTATTAATGGTTGTGACTTTGATTGTTATCCTACAAAAACTTTTGAGTATTATCCTATTGACGGTGAATTTATTCCTGGGAATTTACTTGATCAAGGTGGAGAACCATGGGGAGGTCTTGGGCTAAGAGTTGAATCACGAGCTTTCCAGTGGAACAATCCATTGGTCAGAGATGCTCTTTTTTGGGAATACAATATCAGCAATATTTCAGATTATAATATAAATGAAATGGCATTCGGCTATTGGGTTGACAATGCTATTGGTGGAGAAACAGATCAAAGCGGTGATGATGAAGTAGGTTATTTTGATGTAGATCTTGATTTAGCCTATTCATGGGATTATAATGCTACAGGATTTGGTGGTGGTACTCCTGGTATTATGGGATTTGCCTTTTTAGAAAGTCCTGGTATTTCAGATGATGGAATTGATAATGATGCTGATGGGATGGTGGATGAATCACGAGATAATGATGCAGGTATGTATATAGAATCAGAATCAAGATATGAAGGTGATGAAGATGGTGATTGGACACCTGCAATTGATGTAGATGGAAACATTGTTTTAACAAACAATGTGATATGTGCTATTATAAATGACGATGTGGGACTTGATGGTGTTGGCCCTGATGATAGTAATTACAATGGCCCAGATGAAGGTGAATGTAATGGAAAACCTGATTGTGTTGAAGGAGTAGGATGTGAGCCTAACTTTGGAGAAACAGATGTCTCTGAATCTGATATGTTAGGGCTTACATCTTTTAAATTATTCCCCATTGATGGACATCAGGAAGATGCTACAACTAAATGGTTTAAAAATGATCAAATAATGTGGGACTCATTAATGGTTATCCAAGATATAAACAATGCATTTGATCAATTTGAAGGGACACCCTCGAATATGGTTGAATTATTTTCATCTGCTGTTTTTCCTTTATATAAGGGTAAGACAGAAAGAATATCTATGGCTGAAATTCATTCTACAGATGATATTCAAGGATCTCCTGGGGGAGTTGAGCCTGAGGTTCCTGCTCTATTTGCATTAAAACAAACTGTTCAATTAATCTATGAAACAGATTATCGATTTGCTACCCCCCCTACCCGACCAACAGTAACAGCTGAATCGGGCGATGAGCATGTTATCTTAACATGGGATGATATAGCAGAAAGTTCAGTTGATAATTTTCTTCCAGATAGTTTAAAAAATGATTTTGAAGGGTATAAAATTTATCGTTCAACAGATAAATATTTTAGGGATGCACAAATTATAACAGATGGATATGGAAATCCCATGTTTTATGATCCTATTTATCAGTGTGATAAAATAGATGGTATAGAAGGGTTTGCTGATTATGCAACAGTTTTTGGAGCAGCTTATTATTTAGGAGAAGATACTGGGATTGAACATAAATATATTGATACAGATGTAGAAAATGGCAGAACATACTACTATGCTGTTGTTGCTTATGATTATGGATTAGAACCAACCGAACAACTTGAAAGTGGCATTCCTCCATCAGAAAATAAGGCAAAAATTAGTTTAAATGAAGATGAAGAAGTAATATTCAATAGTCTTGCAAGTAATGTAGCTGTAGTTATTCCAAGAGCTTCTTCTGCAGGGGTTGTTGAACCTTGGGTAGATGTAGACTCAGAAACATCTGGAACTGGATATCTTAATGTAGATGTTTACTCACCTAATTTAGTTTTAGATAATCAAAATTATATACTTACATTTTTAAATGATACCGATGATGAAAACTTTTTGGTTACATCAGGATATGAAATATACAGGGAAGAGAATTATTGTTCTACTAATATTAGCTGTACCAGCTTAAATAATGAATCTGATTGTTCAAATCAAATAGGTTGTAATTGGAGTGAAATATTAGATGAATATTTTTGTTCTGATATAATATGTGAAAGTTATAGTGAAGAGGAATGTTTAAACATTGATGATTGCAATTGGGATGAATCATCATGTGAAAAAAATAATTTTGGAGATGAATATTGTTCGCAAATTAATAATCAAAATAACTGCGAACAGGATTTAGCTTGTGGGCAATGGAACACATTACGCTTACTATTTAGTAAAACAGGAAATTCTGGGAATATACAAAATCAATTTATTTTTGAAGAAAATAATTACCCTCAATATGAATATTGGACACTAGATCCAGATAAAATGATTACAACTGATATGATTGATGGATTAGTTTTTTCAATCCAAAATATTAAGGAAGGATTATTTAAAGACAGTGGATGGCTCCCCGGAAACTATAGTAACGTTATTGAACCTATTATAAGTATTAGTGAAAGAGTGAGTAAAATAAAACCATGGAATTGTCAAATAATATTTACAGAAGATGAAGAATATCAAAATGAAGAAATTGTTATTATTTCATCTGAAGATTTAAATTATCAATTATTAGATGAAGAAGATCAAGATCTTGGATTAAATCCTTCCCAATTTTTAACAGATAATGGCGTTTGGTCAAAAATCATAAATTTTGATTTTTATGTTTATAATGAATCAAATAATATGATTTTTGATTTATTAGTTATTGATTTAAATAATAGTGGCGAATATGAAAAACTTGAAGATAAAATTTTAGTTGGAACTACATATCTCGATGATTCTTTAGGACCAGAATTACTATTTTGGGATGATACTCATTTCGCGCTATCTTTTGCAGAGGAACCAGAGCCAGGGGATGTATTTGGGATTACATATGATTCCCCATTTTTAGAAATAGATACATTGTTTGTACATACCAATGCTCCTGATTCTATTAGTATAAGTCTCCATGATGAACAAATGGACCGAATCAAAGTTGTCCCAAATCCATATGTAGGGTCTAATCTAATGGAAGAAGCATTTTCAAATCCAAATCAAAGCCAAGAACGTAAAATAATGTTTACACATGTTCCATCTGAATGTGCTATTAAAATTTTTACAGTAAGCGGTGTTTTGGTTAATGAGATAAATATGAATAATGTGGATTGTGAAAATCCAGAAGATTGTATAGCCTATTGGGATCTTTTAAGTAATGAAGGTCTTCAAGTGGCAGCAGGGATGTATATTTATCATGTTCAATCAAAGATTAACAATAAGCATAAAATTGGAAAATTTGCTATTATAAAATGAAAATATATATTTTAAATATTATATTTTTATCAACTCTTTTTTCTATTGAAATTAATGGGAATGGAACAACAGGAGCTAATTTTTTAGAAATTGATGTGGGAAGCGCTGCCACTGCAATGGGGGGTGCGTATGTTAGTGTTGCAAATGATATCTCATCAGCATATTGGAATCCAGCAGGGTTATCCTATGTTAATAGCAAACAAACATTTTTCATGTATCAGCCATGGGTTGCTGATATCAATAATATTTATACAGGTGTTGCTATTAACTATGAAGAGTATGGGACTTTAGCATTTACTATGAATTATATGGGGTATGGTAATGAACCTGTTACAACAGTTTCTCAGCCAGAAGGAACAGGAGAGTTTTATTCTGCTAATGAATTTGCAGCAAGTATCTCTTTTGGGAGGAAATTAGTAGATTGGTTCTCATTTGGAGCCACTGCTAAATATATTTCATCAAATATATGGCATATGAGTGCTAATGCATTTGCAATTGATTTTGGTGTTTTAGTAACAACAAATTTCTTCTCACCAACTAATAAGAGAAATCAAGGGATGAAGATAGGAATGAGTATATCAAATTATGGTACCAGATTGCGTTACGATGGGATAGATCTTATGGTTCCTATTGATCCTGAACCAGATGAATATGGTAATTATGATGATGTCGAGGGTCTATATAAAACTTCTGAGTGGGAACTCCCTTTGATTTTTAGAATGGGATTTTCAGTACAGCCAATATATTCTGAAAAAATAAGAATGTTGGTTGCTTTAGATGCATTACATCCAAATAATAATAACGAATCATTAAATATTGGTACACAACTAACTTATTTAATACCGGGTAAAGCTTCATTCTTCTTGCGTGCAGGCTATAAGGGAATTTTTCTTAAAGATTCTCAATATGGCTTGACTTATGGAGGAGGATTAAGATTTTATGTATCTGACTACAACTTTTTTGATTTAGATTATACTTTCAAAACATTAGGTATATTAGGGGATATTCATCTTTATACCATTAAATTCTCTTTCTAATTATGTTATTAATAATTTTTCTATTTCTTTCATTCTCATTTACTTATTCCATTGAAAATGATTTTGATAATCAGCATAACATTTTAGTTAAAATTAAAGATAGAATCATTACAAAAAATGATTTTATAAAAAGAGCTGAATATACCATAAGACCTGCTTATTGTAAACTTGATAACAATATTAGTAAAAAAATCATTTTAAACTCCTTAATTGCCGAAAAGTTGATGGCAATAGATATAGAAAAAAATTTATTATCAAATAGTTATTCTAATGAATTTATAGATGGATTTAAAGAACAGAAGATGAGAGAGCTTCTTTTAAAAGAGAAAGTATATGATTTGATTAAAATAGATTCTCTATTGGTACAATCACATTATTATAATTCTACAAAGAAATATAACATTCAATTTTTAAGTTTTAATAGTGATATTCTTGCAAAACAAGTTGATAGTTTATTGAAAAATGATATTAATTTTCTTGATATTTGTTATAATTATCTTAATCTCAAATCTATACCAAATAGAATTATTAGCTATTTTGATGAGCATGATCCAGCAATTCATAATGCAATATTTTCAAAAATAATGGAAAAAAATGAAATTGTTGGTCCAATATTATCTAAAGATAAAAAAGTTTTATTCTTAAAAATACTAGGTTGGGAAAATACCCCTATAATCACCAAACAAAATAAAATAGAACAATTGGAATCCATTCAACAAAAAATTTATGAAAATGAATATATAAAAGGTTACGATTTATATGTTTCAAATATTATGGAAGGTATGAATCTGTTGCTTTTTGAAAAACCTTTTTTAAAACTTGCGCATAAAACATTTGAGGAATTCCCCTCACAGCAAAGAGACAAAACCCCTTATTGGGATACAAATAATCTAAATTTATCAAATGATAAATATGATATCAATCCTAATGAAGTTATCTTAAGCTTTAATAATAGCATGTATACAATCGCTAACATTGAATCATTGATTAAAAAACATCCATTAGTATTTCGAAAAGAAAATATCAGTAAAAATGAATATCCACTACAACTTAAATATGCTATTGTAGATTTATTAAGGGATGAACAATTAAATATTATTGCCTATAATAATTATTATGATAATCATCCTGAGGTTTTAAAAGAAGTGCAAATTTTTAGAGATGCTATACTTTCTAATTTTCACTTAAGGACTTATTTAAAAGGTAAAAACATATCATTAGATGAATTTAATAATAATCATCTAAATATTATTGAGAATCATCTAAATGACTATGTAGAATTATTGATATCTAAATATTCTTCAGAAATCTCAATAAACTTTAATATTTTTGATAAAATAACATTAACACATATTGATTTGTATACCTATAGAAAGGGAATTCCATATACTTTTATTGTACCGACTTTTCCAATTTGAACTTCTAAGCATAAAATAAATTCTGGGATAGAAATTAATTTACCACAATAAATATTAGTAAATAAAAATTAATCCTCAAGAATAATTTGAGTTATAACTATAATATCAATAACATTAATTATATTATCATCATTTAAATCAAAAAGACAAATTTCCTCTGATGAAAGCGTTGGATTATCAAGAATCACATTCATTAGTAGAATAATATCAATAACATTAATAATGCCATCTTGATTCGTATCACCATTTGCATCACAAAAATCTAATATGGGCTGGTTTGTGTCATAATCCCACCTATTATAAAAAATTGGATTAATTGATCCCCAATAAACATATATATTAGGATCAAATGAATTAATATTTACATAGTGATTAAGGCCATAAGAAGATTCATTGTCTCCTCCTTTTATACCAAACTTACATTCTTGAGATATTGATGAACTTTCATCGTAAGTTAAAATCAAAGTATATATATGATCGTCTGCGACACTATCACCATGGGTTCCATCATCCCACATTTTTTTTGATGTTGTGCCTTGTAAGGTTGGTCCCCATTCCGTCCAGGCTTGCCCATTTGCAGGAGTAGAAGCAGGGCCATTAATCCAAACACCCCATTCATATAAGCTGTCAACATTATCAACATGATATGTTCCCTGTATATCAAATAAGGTATCACCAAATAAAATTTGATAATAAGCTGGCCTAAGGTCAATACTCCATGTAACTTCTAATTCTTCTCCTATAGATTCAGTATTTGCAAAAACAGGCATCCTCCTTGGGGCAACATTAGAATCAATAACATCTTCCACTAAAATATCTTGAGAATCTAAAGAATCTTCAAAATCAAAGAAGCGCCTTTCCGCTAAAACAATATCAGAACCTAAATAATCAAAATTAAAAAAAATTTCTCTGTATTCATTATCATCAATTACTTTATAATATTGATAGTATAAATCAACCTCTGAAGAAATATAAACTGAATCAATATCTATTTTATAAATATATGAAAATGGCATTAATTGCAGTGTATCCAATCGTTCAATAGGTTGTGTTTCTCCATAACCCCATTTAACAATTAACATATCTCCAAGTTCAAGGCCATTATCAGAAACAGCATTTGATACATCCGTTTTAAAAGTCAAAGTATTTAATAAAGTGGTAAAATTTTCACAATCATCATAAGAATTAAAACAAACTTCATTAAGATAGTAGCCAGATACTGGAGAGACAGTAATAGATCTTTGGCTTTGTTCAGCTCCACTAAAATCATTACCATTAACAAATTTATATTGATAATTAACACCTGGTTCCAGTAATAATGTTATTGAATAAATATTTTCATTATTAATATCTTGCAGGCTCAAATAGGAAGGGTCATAAACGGGGATGGGATTACCTGTTATAAAATCATACCCAAAATTTGTAAAGGAATCGTTTGCACCTAGTAAACCAACACCATTATCTGATATTACTGTTTGTTGCATATCAACAAAAAATGTAACAGGGACCAATGTAATATTCATGTCATCACAAGATTCATCAACTTTATTGTAACAAGCAATATCTAAAATAGTATCCTGATTTGCTATATAAATGAATCTATCAGATTCCCCCTCTAATTCATAATTTAATCCATTGACAAATTTATATACATAAGTAATATTGGATTGCAATTCAATAGTTTTTGAAAATACGCCTGTAAAATCAATATCAACAAGTTCTACATCTTCGGGTGTCCATGGATTAATAATAACACTATCTGCATAAGAGCCAAAAAAAGTCTGTGTTAATGAATCAGAACCTGCTAAATAAACATTCCCACTTGATAAATATTGTTCTTGCATATCTACGCTAAATGTTACAGATACCGGATATAAAAAGGATAAAAATAATATATAAATGTATTTCATCATAACTATAAATTAAAAATAAATTCAAAATACTGGACATAACCAAAAATTCCAAAATCATGATAATTGTAATTAATATTTAAATTTCTTCCATAAATATTCCATTTTCCCCCTATACCAAAAGTTAACCCTTCTTCAGTATCTTGTTTCCCTAATTGCCTATAACCAAATCGCAAATAACCTTTATCAGAATAATTAAATTCAAAACCAATATTTAAATGTTCAACATCATCGCTTGGGATAACCCAATCAGAAGAAGTTGTAAACAATAAATTATCATTAATATTAAAATCTTTAGAAAAACCTATTCTATAAAAAATAGGCAGCGGGTATTCTCCCGTTTCTAAAACACATGGGATATTATCATTATTTCCTAGGTTATCTGGATCTGGATCACAATTAAAATATAAGTCATTGCCTTTAAGAATCATATTAAGTCCAACGTTAGAAATACTCATGCCAATTCTATAATTATTGGTATAATTTTGATATAATAATCCAACATCAATTGCAATAGTAGAAGCTGTTTCATTATAAATTGATTGTTTAATATATTTTGCACCACCACCAAATGAAAATTTATTAGTCAAATCCATTCCATAATATAATCCTAAAGACAAATCATAAGCGGACCAATAATTACCAGTTCCTCCTTGTTCATAGATTGTAGTAATTTCTTCTTCCCCATAATCAAGATAAAATAAATTTACACCCATTGCACTTCTATGATTGATTTTATTAATGTAGCCAAGATAATGCCACTGAGTATCAATCAACCAATTTGTATTCAAAATTTCTACCTGATTATTTTCTATATTAGAGATAGAACCAGGGTTCCAATACATTGAGCTAGGCTCTCCAACCATCGATGTAAATGCTCCTCCCATAGCCATGGCTCTTGCTCCAACGCCTATACCTAAAAATTGTGCAGCAGTGGTCCCTACATTAGACTGCGATGCAAAAAATATAGAAAAAAATAATATATATATAATCTTCATCATTTAATAATTGCTATTTTCCCTTTTTTACTACCAACTAAAGATTGAACAACATACAAATAGACACCATAAGCGATATCCATATTTTCGGTTGTTCTAAGATTCCAGCTTATTGATCCATCAAAAATATTTCCATCATGTTTTAATGTTCTAATATGTTGACCTCTAATATTATATATTTTTATAATTGCATCATTAGGGACATTCTGAAATTCAACCTTTCTTTCACCTCTTCCACTTGAAATACCAGGAGGTAAAGCAGACTCAATTGCTGTTGCGGCTATATAAGGATTAGGAACAACTTTAATATTTGATAAATTAATATTTTCATATGAGGAACTAGCTTCAGGAGCATATGATGTCAACAAATATTCATCACCATTTCTAAATGGTTTTTTTGTATAAATATAAAGCGTATCACCACTTCCAAATTCTAAGATTGGTTCAGTAACCTGTTGGCTTGGGAAATAAGAAAAACCAATATTCCAAGTATAAAGGTTCTCATTATCAGTATAGTTTTCAAGAATAGCTATCCTATCTAAATCATCAATTTCATTATTTTGCTGATTACCTTGAAAATAATAATCAAGTTCATAATTATTTGTAATATCATATATCTTAAAATTTGTTAATAAACAATTGAATTCTTTATTCCATTCTGGATTATCATTAAATACAATCATATAATCATTTGGAGAAACAAATGATTCAAATCCTGTGAAACTTAAAGTATCAACAGAAACATCCAGAACAAAATCAATATCATTATTAGCAAGAGGCATGCCATCTTTAATCCATTGGAGACTATCAAATTCGATATTCCAATCATTATTAAATTGTATTGTCATGCCATCAAAAACTTCTGCATCTATAACTTCTTCAATCCATAAAGAACTACCATCATAATCATCATAACTGTCTCCATTATCATTATTAATTAAATCCCCGTTCCATTGTGCTCCCTGTATATAAGGACTTTTATAGATAGGATAATAATTAAAAATAGCTTGAAAATCATTTGGCAATTCTTCTTGATCAACTTTAATTTCACCATTTACAAAATTAATTTCATAAAGCTCAGAAGATACAATCTGGTTATTTGAATATCTAAGCTCAAAAGAGTCCTGAATAATATTTCTTTTCTCAAAACTATAGAATGTTGTATCATATAAATTCAATTCAAAATTAATAACTATATCATTTAAATCTTGGACACTATAAAAAGTTGTGGTAGGTATAATTTCATCTATATTATTATCAATATTTCCATCTAAATCATTATCTATCAAATCATTTGAAGAATCCCAGAACTCAATCACATATTCATGCCCTATAACATCTTCATTATTGATAATATCACAATTAATAATACCTGTTCCAATATCTAATCCCACATTTTCAATTTGAATATCATCAATTTGGAATCCTTGCACAAAAGAAGTTGGTGTTGCATAGCCTGTATTTTTATCTGTAATAATTTCTCCGGATGGTAATACCGTTATATATTTTGTATTTTCTGAAGGGTATGTATGATTGGGATCTCCTTCATCATATGCAGTAACTGCATAATAATAAGTTCTACCATTAATTAAATTAGAATCTATGTAGCTATGGACTAAGCCAGTATTGTTTCCAAGGTAAAAGGAAAGTCCACCAGATTGTTGAAAAATCTCATAGCTAGGGTAAAATAAAGAATCAATTTCATCAATTAAATCAAACTGAGTAATGGGAGAATAATTTTCAACTATACCATATGCATTTGTAATATTCCGGACATCATTAAAATCAGGGTCTGTTGCTCGATAAATTTTATAACCCTGAAAATCATAATCTAATAAAACAGGATCCATTGTTGTTTCAGCTACTCTATCCCAATATAGGGTTACTTCTGAATTTCCTGGAACAATTGTAACATTAGGTTTTGCTGGTGGTGGAGGAAATTGATAATCATTATCATAGATTTCTTGTACTACATCTTTATTTCTATCAAGGTCGAATTTACTTTCTCCATAAATAAGAGCTATTGAAAAACGTTCGGTTTGTCCAGGCAAGAGAGGAAAATAGCCTGAACCAAAAATAAAATCTCCATCTTCACCAGAAGTAGGTTCCGCGTTATTAATTGATTCAGGAACATCAAAAAAACCAGGAGAAAGTTTCTCCCAAAGTGCTTCATCATCGCTCATTGGATAAGAAGAAGCTGGAACAAAATAGTCAAAACTTGTCAGACCTATTTGATCAGATTCATCTGGATCTGTTTGGTCAAAATTAGGTTCACCTGCATCTGGGATACCATTACCTTCAGTTCCATCTGAATCAAAAGTATTACTAATACCATCAGATCCAACATCATGAACACTGATAACCCAATCACCATCATTATCTATTCCATCATCACGCCTTTCATCAATCAAATCAGATAAATCTTCATCTATAAATCCATTGCTATTATTTTGATAATCAAAATAGTTTACATATGCCTTTGGATTAAGTAAATCAAAGAGGATTTCTTCTTGGCCTGTTTCTTCATTATAAAATTTTCTAACTTGACGATAATGAAGATAATAATTTTCATCTATTAACCCATCTAAATCATCATCTAAACCATTAAATGCATTAGGATTAATAGAGCCATCTATTTCGTTCCCTTCATTAAAAATAGATTCTCCTATAATAACTGAGATTTCTCGTCCCTGAGATGTTAAAGTAGTATCTTGATTAACCTGAATTTTTATTCTATTATAATCATCATCAATAATGATAACATCATCCCCAACATTTACTATCCTATTAATAAAAGATTCTTCATTAAACATTGAGCTGCTTATTCCAAAATCTCCATCATTATCAATTCCATCATAAGGATTGCCTGGACTTTCAAGAAAAGCATAACCAACCATACCTACATCTCCTGCCCAATTAGGATTATTATCTGAGCAGTTATTATCAAAATCTCCAGTATAAGTAAGATCTGAATTAACATCAAAAAAAGACCAGTCATCATCAGCCTCAACTTCTACACTCCCAATATAGGTCCCAACTAATTCACCCAAAACTACTTTTTTGTATTCTGTTTCACTTGTGTTTTTAATTTCATAAAGAAAAAATATACAATCTTGCGCTAGAACTTGTTGCCATTGCATCCCTCTGACTTTGACTTCCAATCCTAATCCATTCATAGATGGATTAGATATCGGAGAAGGTTTGAATGAGACTCCCCACTCATTTTTATCTGAATAATTAAATTCATGATCATTATTATCATTCATAACATAAAAACTTTCTTGTTGGATATATTGAGTATCCTTTCCAAAATATCCACACCAATCATCACTCCAATTGCAATTTTCATCAGGCCATATATTAGGCCAAGTATCTGGATTAGTGCTGGTTGCAACATATAGCTGTGATGGATTAAGATAGCCTGCAATAGGTTCAAACCCCCAACGTAACCCTGATGAAGATTGCTCTGGTCCAGTAGATGATGGCCTATCAACTGGGCATGTTACAACTGAATGAAAAACAATATTATCACCTTGTTCATCTTGAATTTCTACCTGAGCCCCAACAAGTACACTATCATCCCCAATATAACCATTATTATCATTTATCCAAGCTCCTCTAGGTCCTTTATCTCCAGGTTGACCTACAACCCCCCAATTACTATAAACAGTTTTTACAAGGTTTCCATTATGAATTCCATATCTTCTATAAATATCACCGGACTCATCTTGTGATAAGACAATACTTAATAACAATAGAAAAATAGATTTTTTAATTTTAATCAAATTCATATCTAAATCCTATTTCCAGTCTTCTAGGTGATGAATAAAATGTTTCATTATTAAACCAATCATAAACAGAATTAATTATTTGACTTGTATTTTGACTTAAAGCTTCATTTAGGTAGTATGTTCTATCTGCCCTACCCGTATCATTATAGACATTTAAATGATTGAGGTTATCAAATAAATTATAGATATTAAAATACATCATTAATTTATTAATTTTTTTAAATTTCAAAGTTCCTTTTAAATCAATATTAAATGTCATAGGTTTAAATTTAGAATTATTAATCAAATTTGAAAAATTGGAATTTACTAAGGGGGTATATGGTTGGCCTGAACCTATTTTACTAATAATACCAATACCATAATATTCAGTATTATAATATAGGGTAGTATTAATTGTATGTCGTTGGTCCCAATCAAGATAAATAAGATGTACTTCTGGGTATTCATTAGCAATTGATGCATTGTATGCATCAAAAGGATCAGATGCAGTGCCCTTTACTTCTTGGAGGGTGTAATCAAAAGTTATTGAAAAACCATTATTAAAATTTTTCTTATATGACATCACTAAACCTTTAACATATGCAAAATCAGAGTTAGTATATTGACTATATGTAGCTCCATTAAATGTATAAATAAAATCTGTTCTGGTACCTGTTAAATCTCTTATATCTCTAAAATATAGGGTCATATCAATAGCACTATTAGCATCTAGCATATATTGGGTTCCAATTTCATAACTAACTGTTTTTTCAGGTTCTAAGTCAGGATTCCCAATCACGCCAATATTACCTGTACCACCTCTATCAAGAGCAATATCTGCATTATAATATAAAAGTTCAAATTTTGGAATTTGAAAAAAATGTCCATATGAAAAATGAATTACACCCTGATCTGAAAGCGGGAAGGACATTCCAAGACGTGGACTTAACATGAATTTGGAATGTGTAGATTTATACCAATATTCTAATCTATCATCCAATGACTGGAGTGCTTCATTGTCACCACAATAACCATCAAAATTACTGCAATCATATATATGTTCTGGCTTAATTGGATCATAAATAAATGGATCTGATGGGTCTGAAAGTAATCGCCCTTTTGGATTAAAATAATCATAACGAAAACCTATATTAATAATCATTTCATCCATTTCAATTTTATCTTGAAAATATAAACTAAATTCATAAGGGTCAAAATCATAAATACTTGTATTAATTGAAGATATATCATCAATAAAGGGAGTAACAAATGGGTCATTATAAATTGGATTAAAACCACCATCAACATAATACTGTAAATTAATATCTTCATATGATATAGCATGTTCCCTATACTCAATCCCTGTTTTTAATTGATGTAAACTATTAATTTGATTCACATAATCTAGTTTAAATGTACTAGAAATTGTTTCTCTGCTAAATCTATTCTGATTGACACCTCCTACAGAATAACTATATGCTGGAGTATTTTGATTATTCAAATCACTATGAACATAATCTGTAAGATTATTAAATGAGAAATGTTGATACTTCTTTTTATATTGAATAATCCCCAATGAAAAATAAGAATTTTTATTAATAATATTATTAATCTGAAGCATGTTAGTTTGCCCTAATCTATACTTTGATAAATTACCATCAGGATTAAGCTGATAATAACGATCATATTCTTGGAATGCAACATTGTCTGTAAAATGAGAATACTTAATTTTCATATTACTAAATGGTTTAAATATTAAATTGAATTGACCATATTTTTTTAAATTCCAATCCATTGGAATAAACTTATTATCCCCAATAGGATTTGGTGTGGTGTGAGAAGTTAAAAGATTATTTAAATAATTTTGACTATCATCTCCACAATTAAGGGGGCCTCCACATTCTATGTTATTAACATATACATCGCTATCATAATTACTACCTAAAACATGCCAATATTCACTCTCAGTTACTAAATCTTCTAGCTGATAACCATAAGATTGAGGAGTATATTCCCTTATGCCTTCATGCACACCCTGGTAGTATACATGCCTACCACTAATATAATAAAATAATTTATCTCTTATAATACTGCCATAAATACTAAAGTTTTGATTTCTTGTACTATTGATGAAATCGATATTGTCTATGTTCCTAAATTTATCATTATGTCTACTAATATAATCTCCTATATAAACATCCATATTCCCACCAAAATTATTTGAACCTTCATCTGTTATAATATTAACGACACCACTCATTGCCTGCCCATATTCAGCATTAAAAGATCCTGAAATTAATTGCATTTCTTTTACTGTATCCTTATTAACATCTATAATACTACTACCATCATAGCTATCTGTTACAGGCATACCATCAACCCAATATGCAACTTCACCAGTTCTACCTCCTCGCAAATGCCCATCTATAAACCCTGCTTGTAAATTTAAAATTTCTGAAATCTCATTAACAGGTAATCTTGATATAGCCTCATCAGTTATAATAGCTGTTGTAGATGTTAAATTTTTATTAATAAGTTTAGGTGAAGCTTGGACAATTACGCTTTGTAATTCTATAAAAGATTCTTTAAGATCTATATTAATTGTTAATGTTAAATCAATATTAACTTCAATATTTTGGATTACATACTCATTATATCCCATCATTGTAGCATGGAGGGTATATATTCCTGGAGAAATATTTAAAATAAAATAATCTCCATTATTATCAACTAATGTTCCATAATCAGTTTTCCCCAAATGAATTACACATCCGGGCACGGGTTCTTTAGATAATGAATCTATTACTCTCCCTCTAATTTTACCTGTAGTACCAGCAAAAAGTGGTATAAACAAAATTATAATTAAAAAATTTTTATACATATATTCAATTATTACTAATAATAATTACTCAGATAAGATGATATTAACTATAGTGACAATATCAATAACATTGATAACATTATCAGAATTAAGGTCAGCTGCACATAATTGATTATCGCTAAATCCTGCACCTGATAAAATATAGTTTACAAGTGAAACTATATCGATAATATTTACAAGGCTATCTTGGTTTATATCTCCTAAACTACATTGTTCATCAATTGAAGGTACAAAAATATAGGATGTTAGTGGTTCTAGATAAAAATCTCCATACCAATTTGAATCAATACTAATTTGAGAATCATTTATATATTCAGTCCAAGAACCACTATTTGGAAATTCTAAATCAATAGAATGAGGATTAGTATCTAAATTAATAGCTACAATAACTTGTTGGTTATCATTAACGCGCCAATAAACAAATGTTTTATCTATATTATTGATATATTTCATTTCTAGTGGAGGCTGACTTAAAATATCATACTCTGTCCTCAATGAAAATAATTTCTTATAATGTTCATTTAAATTTAAGCCTAATTCTGTTTCCAAATTTGACCATTGCAATGGTTGAGGGATCGGAAATCCTCCAGAGTCTCTATTAGGACTATTTTGAGCAAATTCTTGACCTTGATAAATCATCGGGACACCATGACTAGTCAATAGAATGCTTGCGCCCACTTTTGACCTTCTATATGCATCTTCTAATGAATGACCTTGAAATTCAGTTGATTGATATATAAGTCTACTCTCATCATGACTTTCAATATAATTAATAGGTCCTGTAACAAAATTATACCCTTGAGAATATGCATTAATATGGCTAACGATATTATTAATATTAAAGTAAATATCTAAAATATTATCAAATAAATTATGGTGATAGCTATAGTCCCAGCCAGAATCAAAATCTGTATTATTAATTTGATATGCATTATCAGTTTCTGCTATTAATATTAATGAAGGATCTATATTATCTAAAATATTTGCATAATATGAGGACCCATTATAATCGCCATCCCATCCAATACCTTCAACATAGTCAAATCTAAAACCATCGATATGATATTTTTCTACCCAATGTATGAGCGCGTCTTTTACATATTTCCATCCTCTATAATTACGCCCATCTAAATTATGCCAATGTTGTAATTTATAGCCCCAATCTGATGGAGCATTATCAAAATATGGACAAATAGAGAAATCATGTGCATCCCAATTATAATCATCTAAAGGATGATATAATTGAAAAAGTGGTGAAGAACCCCAGAGATGATTATAAACAACATCTAGTAAAACAGCGATACCATGTTGATGAGCAGTATTTATAAGATTTTTTAAATCTGAGGGCGTTCCATAGCTACTCTCAGGAGCCATGCCATAAGAAGTATTGTAGCCCCATGAATAATCTCCTTCAAATTCATTTATCGGCATAAGTTCAATTGCATTTATTCCTAAATCATTGAAATAACCAGCATTTATGGCATCAATCAAATTAGTATATGTTCCAATTTCATCTTCAATACCTAAAAAATCTCCGATATGTAATTCATATATAATCAAATCTTCTACTTCAGGTCTATTATAATCATCATCGTTCCACATATACTCAGTTTGTCCAACTTGAAAAATTGTTTTAGCATGCTGAAAGTTTCCGCTTTCATATCCAGTAAATGGGTCCTTCCATTCGACATCCTCTGACCAAGGATCTGCAATATTTTTTATCCCATCAATATTGTATTGATAGGAATAATTTCCATTTTCTAAATTTGTCTCATACCACCATAATGTATCACCTGATATTTTCATTATTTCTCCATTTGGAAAATTTTGGTTCCAAGAACCTTTAATTGAAACATATTCTTTTCCAGGTGCATAAAGAGCAAATATAATATTGTTTTCATTAATATTTATCCCATCGTTTAAACCTAAAGGTGCAGATTCTTCTTGAATTTCATATTGTAAATAAAAATCTAAAAATGAAAAAGAAAGTCTTTCATCCTCATACAATGCTTTTGCAATAAGCTCTAAGTCTCCGAATAAACCTGATGGAGGAGACCATAAATATTCAAAAGGTTCTGAAGTTAATGTTGTTAATAAATTCCCATCCAACCATAATTCGATGTTATCTGCATCACCTTCAAGG